>JAQCNK010000152.1 GCA_028275075.1 Haloarcula sp.
TCAGCGCGAAGGTTCGGGAGACACCCTGCACCGCCTCGTGGCACCAGTCGAGATCAGGTTCGGGGGTCCCACCGGGCGGGCGAGATTCGTGGTCCGACATTCAGGTGGCTCCCTCTATGGGATGGGGCATAAAAAGTCTCTTGGGGTATAATTAGTCTGACTCAGTCGTGTGGGTGGAGCCGGCTCATTGCCTGGTCGACGGCCTCGGTGCGACCGAGAATCGTCAGATGATCGCCGTACTCTAATTCGAGATCCGCCTCCGGCACGGTATTCTCCTCACCGCGACTGACGAGAGCGACCATACAGCCCTCCGCGAGCACCTCGTTGATATCGCTAATCGTCTTTCCGGCCAGTGACTCGTCGGTCACCTCGACCTCCTGGACGTCGCCGCTGCGGCCGAGTTCGGTCATCCACCGCGACATCGCCGGCCGCTCGATCAGGTTGTCGATGGCCCACGCCGTCGACGCCGACGCCGAGATCGTCTTGACGCCAAGCTCCTCGAAGGCGTCGACGTTCTCGGGTTCGTTGACACGGGTGATGACCCGGTCGGTGTCGAACGTCGATTCGGCAAGCTGTGCAACGAGGAGGTTGGTATCGTCGTCACCGGTGGCTGCGATAATCGTTTTCGACTGCTCACCGCCCGCCTTCTGTAGCAGTTCCACGTTCGTTCCGTCACCCTCTCGCACGCTGAAGCCCTGATTTCGGAGGCTTTCGGCCGCCGAACGTCGCTCCTCGATAATAACGACGTTCTCGCCGCGCTCTTCGAGTCGTTTCGCCAGTTCTGTGCCGACACGACCACCGCCGATAATGAGTACACGCATTGGAATCACCTTGAACCATTCCGCAAGCTGCCGCGCGAAGCCGCCCTGGAAGACGACTGTGAGCAGGATGACTAAAAACACGGTTCCGGCAAGGATGCTCGCACCCTCCGGATTCGAGGGTGCCGCATCCGTCCCGAGCTGGATCGCAAACAGCGTGGCCACGCTGGCGGGGATAATCCCCCGCGGGCCGACAAAGCTCATAAACAGTTTCTCGCCGCGGGTAAACCGGTCGCCGGTCGTCGACAGGAAGACCAGTAGCGGCCGCAGGACGAGGGCGACGATAGCGACGATTGCCAGTCCAGCGACCCCGAGATCGATGAGCGTCTCGAAATCGATCAGCGCGGCGAGTGCGATAAAGACGAACGACAGCACGATGATCGTGATATCACCCTTGAACTCCTCGATCTCCGTCTCGTACGGCAGGCCGGCGTTGCCGAGGACAATTCCGGCGGTCGCCACCGCGGCAACCCCGGATTCGGTGACCAGCGTATCCGCGGTACTGTAGGCAACTATCGCCCCGACAAGCGTCATCAGGCGGGCGTTCTGTGGTGTCCAGCCGGTCGGGGTCTGCACCCGGGTCAAAAGGAACCACAGAACAGCCGAGATAACGAGGCCGATGAATACACCGACACTCAGTCGTTGGACGAAATCGGCGAGATATGCTCCCGGCGTCGCCCCCTGCGCTGCGAGGAGTTTGAAGATGACAACCGCGAGAATCGCCGCGGTCACGTCGTTGACGATCCCCTCGGTTTCGAGGGCCGCAGCAACGCGGTCACGGACCGGCACGACCGCCAGAATCGGTGTGATGACCGTCGGCCCGGGGGCGATAAGCAGGGCACCGACAAGGGCTGCGATCCCCCAGGTGGTACCGAGAAACAGCCGGACGGCAACTGTTGTTCCGACAAACGAGATCGCCGCCCCAATAGTGATCAACCGGAGAGCCGCGGAGGGTGATTCTCGGAGCTTCTCGAGTTTGAGATGGAACGATCCCTCGAAGACGATGATCGCCACGCTCAGCCCGACGATTGTCGTGAGCGCGCCACCGAAGACATCCTGCGTGACAATCGCGAGCCCCTTTGGCCCGACGGCGACGCCGGAGAGAATCAGAAACAGGACGCTGGGGACGCGAAATCGGTCCGCAAGCACCTGCGAGGTAACCCCAAGACCGAGGATCGCCGCGATAATCAACAGCGTGTTCGTGCCAGTCTCACCAACAAGCGGGATCATCATGGCACCTCCGGCAGTAACACCCGATGAGCGATACTCATCTACATCAATGTAGCCCGCGCGAACACATATAAATCGCGTCGTTGTGGCTCGTCAGCAGGGCCCGGTATCGATACCCCGATCCCCCAAATCGACCGTGTTGGCGACCAGTACGTCCCAACCTTACCGGTTATCCTGTAGCCATTCCAGCGCGGGCTGGATAGCTGTCTTCGGTGGCGAGCAGGTGAACGACTCGCAGGCGTACACCGTTGGCTCGCCGTCGTCGGCGTCGCGGTCAGCCCAGACGGGCGGTGCGCTGTCAAGTCCGAGCTCGTCGAGCCAGTCCTGAAGGCCCGCTTCTGTCGGCGGCCGGCGGGCAAGTGTGACACCCGGCAGATAGCGGTCGGCGAGCGTCGCCCGCCAGTCGGCCGGCAGTTCGTCGGCCGCGACCGTCAGCTCCGCCCCGCCGTTGGCGTAGCGGTCGGCCGCCAGCGTGAGCGAGACGTGCTGGAGCGGGTTGCCGGTGATCCGGTCGGCGTGTGTCGCCAGCACGTCGCC
>JAQCNK010000173.1 GCA_028275075.1 Haloarcula sp.
ATGATCCCCGACGCGACTCCCCAGAGACCGACGTTCCAGCGGTCGCTGAAGTCGTCGACGAAGAAGAACGGGAGCGCTCCCAGCCCCGTCGCTATCGCGGTGACGAGTCCGGCGAGGAAGACGAGCACGAGGTTTTCCATTTACGAATAACTATTAGTGCTTCTTTCAAAAGAAAGTTTTGAATATAGAAAGAAAAGTTAGCAGTCAGAGACGTGCGGCCGAATACCGAGACGACCGACCCGGTTGCGTCCGTGCTTCACGGCCGAACGGAACAGTCGCCGCCTTCGATGCTCGGAGTCTCCCGCAAGCAGAGAAGACATCCGGACGCTCGTCGATAGGTGGCAGGCCACGCGGCGTGGCATCGGTCCGAACCGGATATGTCCGGCGCGTGCGCTCGCGACCGGACACCTCGTGCTGAACGGTAAGATGGCTGGATGCCGGATACCGGAACGTGACACAGACTGGCGCTACCGAGCGGGGAGCGGCCCGGCCGACGAACTCGTCTCGCGGGGTCCGTCCCACTTCGACCGCCGTGGGTCGTGATGACAGGGACTCGGGCGAAGCACGCAGAGTCCACCGGCAGAGACGACGCAAGCGGAACGGCGAGTCCCAGCACGTGTCTCGTGACGGGCGCGAGGGCCGGTGGGGCGACGCCATCTCGTGTCGGGGTCAGCCCCGTTCTGTGGCGGTCGATTGGCCGCGACGCGGGGACCCCGAGGGAAAAATAATCCGCGGCGAGTGGGGTCGGTAGCGGTGAACCACGACGATACTACCGCGGCTGACGACGGGTCAGGTGACGACCGTCGCCTCTCGGCCGACGGAGACCACCCTCGCGAGACATCTTGGCTCGCGCCGAAAACTCGGTCACGGCTGTCGCGCTTGTTCACGGCGCTCGTCGTCGCGTGTCTGCTCGTTACCGCTGCCGGCGGGTATCTCACGTATACGGGCTACAGCGAGACGACGACGACCGAGACGGCTGTCGTCGGGAGTTGGGAGGTCGACACCGGCTTCGAACACGGCGGTACGGTCCGAGACGACACGGCGATGTTCAATGCGGGCCAGCGGATGGAGAACCGGCCGCTGTACTTCAGTCGACTGACACCGACGCTCGAGGGCGCATACGTCGTCAGCCACAAGGGCGACGCCAAGACGGCGACCGCGACCGGCGAGTTGCGACTCGTTATCCGGTCCGTCGAGACCGGCAACGAGGAGACGACCGTGTACTGGCAGGAGTCAGGACAGTTGGCGGCGACCGAGGCGAGTGACCTCAGGGCCGGCGAACACCAACGGACCGCGTTCGCCGTCGACACGGTCGCGGTCACCGAGCGGATCGACGAAATCCAGTCTGACCTGGGAGCGACGCCTGGACAGACCGAGGTAGTAGTCGTCGCGGATACCGTCGTGGAGGCCACAGTCGAAGGCGAGCGCCACGTTGACGAGCGCGAGGACCGGCTCCAGTTGTCGTTGTCGACCTCGATCGCCGACCAACAGAACGGTACCCGGGCTATCAGCGGCGTCTACCGGCCGACCGCCTCGGTCGCCGGCCCGGCGACCTACGAGACGACCCGGAGTGCCGAGGTTCCGGTCGAACCGTCGCCGATAGCACAGGCCGGCGGTCCCGCGCTCTTCGTGCTCGGGCTTCTCGGCGTGCTCGTCGCCATCGGACTCCGATACACCGGCGCCCTCGACCTGACGCCAGCCGAACGTCGGCGGCTCGCGTTCGAGACCGAACGAGCCGACAACGCAGAATGGATCTCTCGGGGCATCCCGCCGGCAGAACCCGACCGACGGGTTGAACTCGACAGTCTCGAGGGAGCGGTCGGCGTCGCCATCGACAGCAATCGCCGGGTCATCGAGGTCGACGAGACCCCGCCGCAGTACGTCGTTATCGTCGACAACGTGACGTACGTCTTCGAACCGCCCGCGGTCCCGGCGGACCCGATCGGGGCGCCCCAGGTCGATGAGTCGGAGCCGGAAGCCATCGAGATCGGCGAGCAACCCGCCCCTGACGACGAGGCCGACGAGGAGGACATCGCGGACGAACCCGTGAGCGACACCGCAGAGACACTCTTCGAGCGCGGCGACGCGTA
>JAQCNK010000185.1 GCA_028275075.1 Haloarcula sp.
TACCCATGGCAAAAGGACTTGACGTCGGGACGATGAATCTTATTTCTGCACAGCAGGACGGCAATGATACTGTATTCGTCCAGCAACGGAACTCGTTCGTGGAAATAGAGTACAGCGATATGGCCGAACGGATGCTCTCCCGGTCGGACGTGCTACACATCCGGAAGGACGACGATGTGTACGTCCTGGGCGATGACGCGCTCAATTTCGCGAACATTTTCAACCAAGAGACACGTCGGCCGATGTCGCAGGGAATCCTCTCTTCGGACGAGCAGTCGGCGATCCCGATGATGAAGCTCATCGTAGAGCAGGTCGTCGGCTCGCCGGACTACCCCAACGAGAAGCTCTACTTCTCCTCGCCGGCAGACCCCATCGACTCGAGCCTCTCGACGCTGTATCATCAGAAGACGATACAATCGTTCCTCAACGACTTAGGCTACGACGCCGAACCGATCAACGAGGGGATGGCCGTTATCTACTCTGACCTCGCGGACAGGAACTTTACGGGCCTCGGGATCAGCTTTGGTGCCGGGATGACCAACGTCTGTCTGTCCTACTACGCGGTACCGGTGATGAAGTTCTCCGTCGCCCGCGGTGGCGACTGGGTCGACGAGCAGGCGTCACAGGCGACGGGCAAGCCCGTGGACAAAATCACCTCGATCAAAGAGGACGACTTCGCGCTGGACTTCGAGACCGACGTCGGTGGTGTCGAAGGCGCCCTCTCGATCTACTACGAGAATCTGCTTGACTACGTCATCGGGAAGATTCAGGAGGAGGTCGACGAGGAAGATATCGAAGAGGGTCTGGACGTTCCGGTCGTCGTCACCGGTGGTACCTCTTCACCAGTTGGATTCAAAGAGCTGTTCGAGCAACATCTCGAGGATGCGTCGATTCCGTTCTCCATTAGTGACGTGACACACGCCGATGAGCCGATGTACAGTGTCTCCCGTGGGGCACTCGTCGCCGCTCGCTCCGAGGAGGAAGAGACGGGCCGCGGAGACGACGCCGACGAGGATGCCGACTCCGACGGCTGAGACAGCCACTGTCAGTTGCGGGTGCATTCAGACGGCGTTCCCGGAGTCGACCGAGCCCGTTTCGCGAGACTGTCAGCAGAACCTTCTGACTCATCGGTCGCCCCAGTAGACGCGCCGATGCGTATGAATCAGCCAGCCCAGGAAATCGCTACAATACTCACGATGAGTCGTCCGACTCCCCGTCCTCTGGTGGCTCTGTCGTCTCGCCGTCTCCCCGCTCGAAGACCGGTATCACCAACTCATCCCCGTCCGCCAGATTGCGGGCCACAGCCTCACCCGTCTCGGTTGACTCCGTGGTCGGTATCTCGGCCGGTAGCTCTGCATAGGTCACCCTCGTGACCGTCTGTCCCTGTTGTTTGAACCGGTCGATGGCGTCGTCCCACGACTCCGGCGACCCGCGAGTTGCCGTGTGATCGACCGAGACGCCCACGTAGGCACACTGTTGACAGCCAAGCGTCTCCCGGTCGCCAAGCCGATAGCGCGTGAGACGGCCGCCACAGCGTGGACAGTCCATACAGGTCGGTTTGCCACTGTCGGGCTTAACTCTATGGCCAGATGGCCAGTGTTACTCCTCGTCGCTCTCCTCGTCGGGGTCGGCAAGGAGGTCTGTGGCCTCAAGATGGTCGCGTTTCTCGTCGTCGGTCAGTTGGCCGAACGTCTCGGTCTCGCTGTCGATGGTTGCGATGCCGATACCTTCGGGGTTGAGGCCGTCCTCTGTGACCGATGCGAGCGCTTCCAGTGCAAGGTCGACTCCGTCCTCCAACGCCATCGTCTCGTCGTACTGCTCTTCGAGGTAATCCCGGATGTCGCTTCTGTCAGCACCGACAGCGAGGGCCTTCCACTCGTAGGGGGTCCCCGACGGGTCCGTCTCGTAGAGTTTCGGCTCGCCGTTGTCGATCCCGGCGATGATAAGCGCGACGCCGAAAGGCCGGGCCCCGCCGACCTGCGTGTACTGCTGGATATAGTCGGTTATCTCCTTCGTGAGCGTCTCGACGCCGACCGGTTCGCCGTAGCGGAGGTGGTTCACCTGGGCTTGTCGTCGGGCGAAGTCGATGAGTTGACGTGCGTCAGCGACGTGGCCGGCGCTGGCGATGCCGATGTGGTCGTCAGCCTTGTGTATCTTCTCGACGGATGACCGTTCCATCAACGGCGAACGGATGCGCTTGTCCACCGCCAGAACAACGCCGTCACTCGTCCGAATACCGATACTCGCCGTGCCACGCTTGACCGCCTCGCGAGCGTATTCGACCTGGTAGAGGCGCCCGTCCGGAGAGAAAATAGTGATTCCGCGGTCGTACGCCTGCTGTTGGTTTTGTCCCTGCATAGTGTTAGATATCGAGGTCTGTCGCGCCGACGAACCCGTCATCGGTCTGCACGTCCACCCGATAGTCGCGGGCGATCGCACTCCGGTCCCGGTTCTCGAACACGACCTGTCTCTGTTCCGGCCCTTTTGCCGGGCAGCGTATATATTTTTCCTCACACGCGCGCACGGTGCCGCTGGTACCCGTCACCTGAACGCCCACAGGAGCGCCATCGACACTGTTGAGACAGGACAGAGCCGCCCGTGCGGTTTCGGTGTGGCCGCGCCGGACTCGGACGATGGCGTGGCCGACGCCGTCGCCGTGAGTAAAGCGCAGGACAGTCATGTCAGCGTCAGCGCTACCGGTGTCACCGACTAAGTTCTGCGTGGCGTACCACACTTCCCGCTGGAGCGCACGCCGGTCGAGGTCGGCGTCGGGCCAACTCTCGATCGCGACGGCGAGATACCGCCATCGCGGCTGGAGATGCTTGGGGAGGTGTTTCACTGGTGTCCGCCCCCGTCATCAGCGTCCATAGATCCACATAACCGGTGCAGGGTGAAAACAGATATCATTTTACCGAACGGCTGTGCACTCAATGACGGCAACTCGGCAGTGTCAGCCAACTAGTACCGGAACGTATCCCCTCGCCGGCCGTCGGGCTTTGCCTTCTTTGCACAGTCAGCACAAAACCCCATTTCGCCGTCGTAGTGTAGTCGACAGACTGCCGTCCCACAACGGTAACACTCGTGACTCGTCGGTCGGGACTCACAGTGTTGACAGAGCATATCGGCTTCCATACGATATCTACACATGGGACGGTCACAACTGTTGTGCTTGACCCGACCGCTGGTGAAGCAAGTCGGCCACCAGACCGTGTACCGCTACAACAGACTGGTGGGAGACAACCTGTCGAAGCACCACTGTAGGCCACCACGAATTGCGACGAGACCCTGCCACAGCGTCGCTATGAGCAGGCCAGGATACGTTGATTACTAAACAGTTCCACACCCCGATACGGGTCGACACTGATAGATATTCGCCGGGGTCTGGCGAGCCGAATTCTATCAATCGTTCTGTCGACCCGTAGAGACAACCATCACTGACCAACAGCGCCAGACGTCGACAGAAGCAATATACAGACGTGGGGGTTAGTTGCTAGCGTCGTCTATTGCCATCATCTTCGCGCTGCCATGACACAAATGAATCCGCAGGAGGATCCACTGGAGACCAAGCCCCCAGATGTAGTTCCACCTGGCGATGATGGCTGTGTCGTGTGGCATTGCCGACACCTTCGCACCCGAGACCATCCAGTTCTCGCGTATGCAGCAGCTGAATATGCGACGCTCCTCCCTGTCTTCATTTTCGACCCGTCATTTTACGGGCCCGAAGGGTTAGCTTGCGATGCCCGGATTCAGTTCCTCCACGAATCGATAGCAGATCTTGCTGATCAGTATGGTGACCGCGACGGTGCGCTGACACTGTGCCACGGGGATCCCGTCCAGCTGCTCACAGCGTTCGCTGAGGCCGGCTGGGATATCGCCACGACAGCGGATCCGACCGGCCGGTATGGGCTGCGAAGGGACAACCAGGTGGCAGAGGCCTGCGATGTGACGTTCATCGATGCAGACGGGCTCGTCCGGGGTGTCGAGAACTCCCGCGATGGGTGGAGCGAGCAGGCCGAAGCGTGGCTCACTGGAGCGCTGTGTTCTTGGGATACCGACGGAGTCACGGTTCAGTCTCTCGATACACCTGTCACTATCGACCGCGTTGGGGATGCATACGCTATCACGCCTGACAAGCGAGATGTCCCGGCTGGCGGGACAACAGCGGCACGGAAACGGGTCATCGAGTTTCTCGAACAGATGAATTCGTATCCAGCGAACATTTCAGCACCAGCAGATGCACGGACCGGGACGAGTCAACTCTCGCCGTATCTACGGTTCGGATGTCTCTCCGTGCGGGAAGTGTATCAGGCAGTAACAAAACACGACGGTGCTGACCGGGCAACTGAGATGTTCAAATCGCGGCTCTGGTGGAACCGACACTACAATCAAAAGCTGGCCGACTGGGCCGGCTGGATGGACGAGGCGGCAAATCCAGTGATGGAGCGGTTTCACGATGACACACACGACCCGACACTCGTCGAGGCGTGGAAACGCGGCCAGACCGGCTATCCGATGGTCGATGCTTCGATGCGTTGTCTGCAAGCGACTGGCTGGCTGAATTTCCGGATGCGAGCGATGTGTGCGTCGTTTCTCTGTGATCTGCTGCAGCAACCCTGGAAAATCGGCGCCGACTGGTTCTACTATCATCTCATCGACGCTGATCCGGCGATCAACTACACCCAGTTCCAGATCCAGGCCGGGATGGACGGAACGAATATGCTACGGATCTATAACCCGCGGAAACAGGTTCGGGACAACGACCCAGACGGCGAATTCATCTATCGGTGGGTCCCGGAGTTACAACCGCTGCCAGTCGAGTATCTGGATCGGCCGGAGAAAACACCACTGTACGTGCAAGACAACTGTGACGTGACGATCGGCGAGACGTATCCATATCCGATTGTCGAGTATGAGGCCGCTCGCGAGGCGATCGTCGCAAAGTTCGAGGCCGTCCGAGAACAAGCAAAGCGTGCCCTACAAAACGATGCGGTTGCTCGACGCATCTCCATGTCACAGCGTGGCCGGGTTGAGGACGATCCTGATCACGAACAGGCACAGGATGACACCGAAGCGGGGAGCGTGCAGTCGTCACTATCGTCGTTCCAGAATGAGCGTTCACGTTGACCGCCGTGGTAACTGGACTCACAATCGAGCTCTCGACATCGCCACGCGCATTCTCGCGCTGTCAGTAGCACCAGATAGGGGCTCTCTGAACCGGATCTAAGACCAAGGTCTCGGGCGTCCGCAGCGTCCCGACGTTGCTGTTGTTTGCCGACGACGAGGCCGTCGAGCAAAGCTGGTCGGACTCCAGCAGGAGCCCAAACTGCGCTCGCTCGTCGAACGCTACAGCTAACTTTCTCTTCCGATTCTGCTGAACTGCGAGACGCAAATCTCACGAATGAATCTTCGGCCCAGAACCCGAAACTGG
>JAQCNK010000195.1 GCA_028275075.1 Haloarcula sp.
ATAGTACATGAGTTCGGCAACGTCGGAGGCGGACCTCTCTGAGGACGACCGGGCCGGATTGCAACTTATCCGCGAATCCGGAGGCATCCATCAGAGCGACTTCTGGAAGGAGCTTGATGTCTCCTCACGGAAGGGTAGTCGCATCGTTGAGTCCCTCTTCGAAAAGGGACTCATACAGCGTGAGGAGACCGTGTACAAGGGGCACAACACCTACTTCCTCACGCCCGCGGCCCGCGACCTCGAGTTCTCGCTGCTGATGGCTGGCGACCAGCTCTCACCGTTTATCGGTGACGAAGAGGTCGACCCACACGACGACACCTTCTCCCAGTGGGTCATGACGCTGGCATATCAGGACTGATTGTAGCGTCGTTCCCAATACTCAGTACGAGCCGCTACGTCGTACCGCACCAGAGCGGTATCTACGCGGGTGTCGTGCTCGGTTGGAATCGACCCGAGCAGATGCTGCTCGCCGTGTGAAAATAAGACGCAAGCGGCGTTACTCTTCCAGCGCGTCGGCGATCCGGTCCAGCGAGCGACGTACGTCGTGGACCTCGTCTCGGAGCTTCCGCATCTCGCGGGTCAGTTCCTCGTTGTCGCTCCCGCCTTCCTGTGGTTGGCCCGGCGCACCGCCGGGACCGCCACCCATGCCGCCGGGGCCGCCACCCATCATCCCGCCCATCATCTGCGCAAAGGGATTGCCCCCTCCGCCCATGCCGCCGGGGCCGCCACCGCCGCCCATCATCTCTTCCATACGCTCCTCGCGGCTCATCTCCTCGCCCTCGCCGTCGCCTTCCTCGGCGCGCTTCTGTCGGATCTCTTCAACGCGCTCGCGAAATGACTGCTCCTCGCTGTCGTCGTTCGATTCAGCCGCCTCGTCGCCTGCCTCTGGTTCGTCCTCGGTCATGGAACCGGATTCGGCTGGCCCGCTGAAAAGGGTTGTCGTGTCAGGTCAGCCGGCGGACGAGCGCGGAGAGCCCGAGTGCACAGGAGAGCAAAACGGCGAGGTTGAACCCGATCATGAACAGCGACCGGTACCGCCGTGTCACGAACGTGTCGACGGTCGCGGAGACCGCAAAATAGAAACGTACCGTCGCAACCAGAGCGATGAGGATAAGCAGCGCGAACGCGGTCCACTGCGCGTAGTGGACCATCTGCTCGCCGGTGGACGGCTCGTTGCCGGACGCCGGGGACTGTTCGTCAGTCGTGGGTGTCGGGTCCTCGCTCATTGGATTCTCCTGTGAAATGTGAGGGCAGCGATCACCAGCGCGACCAGCGCAGTGACAGCAGTGAAGCCGGGACCACTGCCGCCCGTCGCAGCCACCTCTCCGCTGTCCATCTGAGCATCGTCGGGCTCGGGTGCTGTTTCGCGGACGAAGTCAGAGGACTGGAACCCGGTCTCGGTGGTCGTCTGATTCCGGCTGAGCGTTTCCGTCGGGTCGAGGTCAGCGACGGAACGGTCTGTCCCAACAATGACGCCATCAGCGCTGAGGATGCCGTCGAGCCAGTAGTCGTAGCCGTCAGGGACCGTGAGTTGGGTACTCACCGTCGTGGTCCGACCCGGCCGTATCTCACCGACTGTGACGGTTTCGGCGGCCGCGATAACGTTTGAGTCGGCCTGTCTGGCTCGCAGTTGTAGCGCCACGCTGCCGGCGGGCTCGTCGCCCGTGTTCGTGAGGTATGTCGTGACGTTGAGCGTCGATTCGTTCTCGGTCACGGTGTCGATACGGTAGGTGATAGCCGTCATCCCGCCGTCGGACGCCCCGAAGTCGTGGAACCGCACCGCAGATCGGGCCGACGGCGGAACGAGTGCGTCGAGGTTCGACACTGTCCCACTGTGGGTCGTTGCTCGCCGCCCGTCGGCGTACACGTCCGTCTCGATACGGTAGCTGCCTTGGCGGTCGACAGTAATATCCGTCGTGTATGGGACATCTCGCCCGGTGTCGACAGTCCCGAGCGACAACTGCGCTGTCGTCTCGACAAGCCCGGTCTCGGCGTTGATAGCCCGCGTCTCAACGGTGACGTTCTCGGCTGTTCCGCCGCGGTGGGCCAGTCGTGCAGAAAGCGAGAGCGTGACGCTCTCGCCGCTGATATCGGTGGCCTCAAGATACGGTTGTTGCATATGCAATCGGCTGTCATGGCGGTCTTCGGGCGGATCGGCCAGCGCGTCGGGGAGCGCGACCGCGCCGACGGCCATCGTCAGGATGACGGCACAGACGGCCGCGCCCAGGAGGGATTCACGTCGCACAGGACTGAGGGCGCTTGGGCGCAGTAAATATCTTGTGTAGGGGTGGATTCGAGTTGCAGCTACCTGAACGCACCCAGGCTGGACTGGAGTTCTCGCTCCGTATCGCCCTCATGCAGTTCGTATCCGACAAGATCGCGCAGGTCGACCGCGTAGACGCTGCCGGCGTTTTCCAGCACGGCTACGCGTCCTTTCGTACCACGCACTGTACCGGTCGCCAGCGTCTCGGCTATCGGACGGTCCGATAGTCCGAGCGCATAGTCGAATTCGTAGGTCTCCAGTGGGTCGTACTCTGTACAGTGCGCTGTCCAGAACGCGTCATCAACGGGGTCAGCGAACCCGGCTATCTTTGTCGGCACACGGACGCGGTCGCCCAGATCTTCGGCGATATCGGCCTCGATCTGGCGAGCTATTCGACCGTCTGCAACGGTCCTGAGGTGGGCTGCTCGGTCGGCCCCCTGCTCGCGGAGCCGTGTCTCCAAACGCCACGAGCGGGTGACGCCCACCTTCACAGTCGCCGGTGCAAACGCAGCCAGATAGACGGCGTGTTCCTCGTCACAGGTCTCGACTGGTTTCCCGCACTCACCGGTACAGCGCGCACATGGCCACCGGCTGGTGTGTTCGGGGCAGTAGGGCGCGTCGGTGTTCTCGCATGCGTGGTGGACTGTCCGCCCGGCGGCCTCGCTCTCAGTCTGCTGCCCACGCGACCGGTCACGGTCGACGGCACCGGCACAGTGGCGGTCGCCAAGGCGATACGAGAGTTCGGTACCGGGAGCTAGCTGTGCAACGGTGACCTCACCGTCCGATGCAAGCAGGAGAGCAGCGTGATCTTTCACCCGGGCACGATATCCGACGACTTGCACGACCGGGCGTTGGCAACCGACGGGCAAATGGGTACCGGGGACCGTATCAGACATACTGCTGCTAACGAACCAATACCTACAAT
>JAQCNK010000196.1 GCA_028275075.1 Haloarcula sp.
AGCACGGGCACGTCCAGATCGAGGTAGTCGGGACAGTTGCCGATGTCGTCCATCTCGGGTCCGCCCGAAAGAACGACCCCGTCGGCGTCGATCTCCTCGGGTGGGGTGTCGTTGTCACGCAGTTCCACGTCTACGCCCATATCTCGGAGTGCGCGCTGCTCCAAGTGGGTGAACTGGCCGTGGTTGTCGATGACGGCGATATGGGTCATTGGTAGCGAATAGGCTCGCTGGGCGTATATATCTCCTGATAGCGCTGCTGGCACGGATCTGGCTCTACTCGTCGTCGTACCGGTCGGCGGCCGACTCGAACCCCAACTCGGAGCGCTCCTGGCTCTTTCGTCCCTCCTGCTCGGCGATGGCCTCCGGGTCCGGGGCGGCGTCGTCGTCGATGCGCGCCCAGGAGTTGTGTACCTTCGCGTGGCACCACCGACAGAGGAAGACGGTTATCTCGTTGCTCAGGCCGTCCTCGTCCGCTGACTCGCTGTAGGAGAGGTGGTGTTCCTCCAGCAGTGGGCGGGAGTCGTCGTGGGCGACTCGGCGCTCTTCGAGGCCACAACGGATGCAGGCCCGGTCGCGGTTCCGACAGCGAAAATGCGGACAGTCGGCCCACTCCCACTCGGCCTCGTCCGGGTCACCATCCGGCCCCACCGCCGCCGGACAGCGAAACCCCTCGGCGCTTCTGGCGTCTGCGAACTCGGGGTCGTGGTGGCCGTGTTCGCGCGCCCAGCGACATTTCCCCTCGTCGGTGACGAAGTCACACCGGTCGACGTGGTCGTAGGGGTCCGAGACGCCGACGCTCGTTCCGCCCGGTGTCTTCTCCATACCGCCTCTCCGGCCCCGGGACACCTCAAACTGTCTCCATGAGACGTGGCTCCCGTCTGACGGAACGCTTTTTTCATCCCATCCCGTCGGCCGCCACATGCGCGTCGTCCACGACCCCGCTGGCTCAGCCGACGCTCTCGCTACCAACGTCCACATGGCCGAGACGGCGCTGGAGCAGTCCAAAGGGCTGATGTTCCGCCGGTCGATTCCGGACGACTATGCGCTTGTCTTTCCGTTCGAACCGTCGTGGCCGTTCGGTGCGGTCCGCCGGCGACTCATCCACATGTTGTTCGTCCGGTTCCCGGCGGACGTGATCTGGATCGCTGACGAGGAGGTCCGAAAAGTCAGAACGATGTATCCGTGGCGCTCTCTCGATTACGCGAAGGCTGACCTCGTCATCGAACTGCCAGAAGGGGCCGCCGACGGCGTCGAAACTGGTGATACCGTCGTCATCGAGCCGTGACCGCGATTCGTTTTCAACAGACTAAAGACCATGAACGTCCCAGTACCGTGTACTATGTCGGACCACCCGACGGAGGATAGAGGAAGTCGCCGCGAGGCGGCTGGGTGTGAAATTCGCCACGAGCGATGGAAGTGAATTTTCTGTGAGCCACCACACACTGTTCGGGGACCATCCAGCGACGCGTCCCCTCGACGAGGTAGACGGCGTACAGTTCCTTGACACCACACTGCGCGACGGCGAGCAGGCTCCCGGAGTCTCGCTGACGCCCGATGATAAGGCCGCTATCGCCCACAAACTCGACGCGGCGGCCATCGACGTTATCGAGGCCGGCAGCGCCTGCACGGGCCCCGGCGAGCGCGAGACTATCTCGCGGGTCGCACAGCTGGACCTAGACGCGACGGTAACGAGCTTCTGTCGCGGTATCCGCAACGATATCGACCTCGCCATGGAGTGTGGCGTCGATGGTATCAACCTCGTCGTTCCGGCGAGCGACCGCCACGTCGAGGACAAAGTTGGGACTTCCCGCGAGGACAACGTCCAGTCAACGGTCGAACTCGTCGAGTACGCCAAGGACCACGGGCTGTGGGTCGAAGTCATCGGTGAGGACGGATCGCGAGCGGAGCTGGACTATCTCGAAGAGCTGTTAGCGGCCACACTGGACGCCGGCGCGGATCGGATCTGTTGGGCGGATACCGTCGGCCACGCGACGCCGGACCGCGCTCTCGAATGTGTCTCCCGGCTCTCGGAGCTGGGGCCGGTGAGCACTCACACCCACGACGATCTGGGGCTAGCCGTAATGAACGCGCTGGTCTCCGTGGCCGCGGGCGCGGATCTGGTACATGGAACGATCAACGGGATCGGTGAACGCGCCGGTAACGTCGCCCTCGAAGAGGTTGCCATCGCGCTCGACCATGGCTACGGCGTCGAGTCGATGGAGCTGACCGAGGTGTACGACCTCGCGAAGCTCATCGCCAATCGCACCGGCATCCAGCTGGCTCCCAACAAGGCGGTCGTCGGCCAGAACGCCTTCACCCACGAGTCGGGTATCCACACTGACGGGACCCTGAAAGACGACGCGATGTACGAGCCCTACGATCCGGCGAAGGTCGGCCGTGAGCGACGGCTGGCACTTGGCAAACACGCCGGCCGCGCCGGCGTCGAGGCAGCACTCGAGGAACACGATGTCGAGACCACCGACGATCAGCTCGACGAAATCGTCAGCCGCGTCAAGGAAATCGGCGACCGCGGCAAGCGGGTCACCGATGCAGACCTGTTGACGATCGCCGACGAGGTCACCGGCCAGGAGCAGGACCGTCGCGTCGAACTGCTGGGATTGACCGCTGTCTCCGGGTCTGACACACCGACCGCGAGCGTGCGACTGTCGGTCGCCGGCGAAGAGCGCAAGGCTGCGGCCGTCGGCTCCGGACCGGTCGACGCGGCGATGAACGCCACCGAAGACGCCCTCTCACACACCGCCAACGCCACCCTCGAAGATTATCACGTCGACGCTATCACCGGCGGCACGGACGCGATTGTCACCGTCGAGATCGAGATGTCCAGAGGGGACGACACCGTCGCCGTCTCAGCCAGCGACTCGGACATCACCCGAGCCTCGGTTCGGTCGATGGTTGACGCAATGGACCGTCTCGTTGCTAACGACGACGGACAGCTCGTCGCCGACGACTAGCGTTTCCCGTTACAGACCGCTCACGGAGACTGATTAGAAGTTTTATTACTCTTGGCTCAAAAAACCGCTCCGCGTAATATATCGTATGAGTGATGCTATCGCCGGATGCGAGACTGACACAGTGGAACCGGAAATCACTTTCAACGGCCAGGCAGCAGACAATTACCCGGTCATCAGTCGTTCCGCACAGGAGCGCCTCATCGATACGCTCCACGAGTCTTTCCCCGAGCGGTGTGTGAATCGGAATCTCGGTCGCATCTGGGATTGGAAACGGTCGAGCTACGGGAACTATGCCCGGTCACACTCGCTGGCGATGAAAGCCGTTCACGACGTCGATTGTGCCGTACGAAACGGAACACTACTCGGGCTCACGTCGACCGCGGACGACGAGAAACTGATAGAACGCTTGTACGACGTGACACAGACGTTTCTTGCGCGTGAATACGGCGATGAGCTCCGTGTGTATCGAGGTCTCACTCACTCTACTGGCGAATTCGTCAAAGACGTGCTCGAAAATCCACGAGAAAGCGAACTTGAACTGCATCTCAGCTGTGTCAGTAACTTCTCTACAAGCCAAATCGTAGCCCGGGAGTACGGGCTGGCAGTGTACACGACGACAATCGACCGCCAAGATATACTGCTGGCACCGGATTTCGTGTTGAAATTCACCGAAGACGACCAAGTGAAGTTCAAAGATGCCGAGGTCCAGGTTCGTGGCGATGTTGCGACCACTGTCGACCGGTGTGACGTCACGCTTCCGAGTACCGATGTTCCAGTGTTCGAACCGCTGCTCAATCCCGACCGCTATGGCCGAGCGGAACACGAAGAAGTTGCTACGCTTCTGGCGACTGCGGCGGCTGCTGACCTCTCACTGACTCAGACAGATGCTCGCGAGTTGGTCTGGACATGGTTCGATAGATATCGTGATATCGTCGGCGTCGCAAACGTAACTCAGCTCAGTACGCTGGATTCCCGGCTGCGGTCGCTGTGTGGGGGCGTGTGAACGGGTGACAAAAGACTTATGCCGATATGATAACAACTTAGCTTATACCATGGGGCTCGATCTGACAGACCCGCCGGAGCTCGACTGGATTGCGAAGGGTCGGGCAGCGGATGGGATCGAGTCCCGATTTAGCGAACGGGCCGACAGTAAACAGAGCGAAGACGGAAAACAGCGGCGCCTTCGGGATGCAGTGGCAGACGAACTGTTAGACCGTGAGCCAGGTCGAGACCCGGACACGGCGACAGAAGCCGCGGCTGCGATTCTGACTAAACTGGATGCAGAGACAATCCAGCGCGAGGCCGAAAACGCGTGGAAAAGAGTTGGACGACGGCGCCAGGACGGTAACGAATTCATGCCGCAGTTCTTCGATAAGTGGGCCTCGAATCTGGTGGAGACGTACGCCGAATCGAGAGGCAATCAGTCCTCATCGTACAGGAAGAATTGAACTAGTGACATAAATCGCGAATCGCTTGGAGTGTCGCTGACTTTGCTGCGTATCGCTACAGCCCGGGGTCCTGATCCGCGTCGAACTCCTCTGGCGAGCGGCCGGCCGCGTCGATTACCTCGTCGGCGACGATAAGCGGACAGTCCACTCGAAGGGCGATGGCGATGCCGTCGGAGGGACGGGCGTCGAACACCATCTCCTTGCGCCGGTCCTCGAGGTACTGCTCGGTGTCTATCTTCGCATAGAAGGTGCCGTCGGAGAGGTCGTCGATGCGGACACGGTCAATGGCTCCACCGAACTCCGTAACCATCTCGACGAGCAGGTCGTGTGTCAGTGGCCGCTCGAAGGGCTCGCCGTCGATGGCGAGTTGCATCGACTGCGCCTGGTCGGCGCTGACGAA
>JAQCNK010000213.1 GCA_028275075.1 Haloarcula sp.
TCCGAGTTCGCGTTCGAACTGTACGTCTGCCAGTGGACCGAGCGCGAGTGGTCGCCCGCACGCGAGGACTCGGCTGTTCTCGTCGCCCGCCAGCTCGGGACACAGTACCGACGCTGGGACACGCTCGTTCTGGAGTGTGATCCGGAAAAGCTGGCGACGCGGGGCGCGTTCGGCGCCGGCGGCTTTGATTCAGACCACCTCCACATACTTGAACACGCACCCGCCGACTGGACGTTCTACCGGGACGCTCTCCCCGACCCCGGCTACCCGTGGCGATACGTCCGGGAGTCGGTTCACGAACTGGCCGACCGGGGCGCTCTCGACCGCCGGAAACGGGGTCGACGCATCGAGATTCGACGCCGCCGTGAGTACCCCGACTGGCTCCGGCGAATCGTCGCCATCGAGAACAAGCCCGACCTCACCGCGAGCGCCGCCCGCGACCTGGCTGGGCAACTGGAGCGAGACGTCGCCTTGGGGTTAGCCGACGAGGTGTGGGTCGCGACAGCAGCCACCGGGAAACGCGTCGAGCCGATTTTGCTGGCCGACTTCCCGCCGGAAGCCGGCGTGTTGACCGTCGACACCGACGCGGGCACTGCCGAAGTCGTCTGGGAGCCCCGGTCGCTTGCTCCCGACGGGCAGGGTACCCGAATCACGGAGCGGCCTACCGACGATTATAGCGCCGCCCGGTTCGAGTATGTCGACCCCGCGTGGAAAGCGGAAAAACGCCGAGCTATCGCGGAACGGGCGTACGAGCGTGGGTGGCGAAGCTACGCCGACACGATGCGACCGGACTGCCGGCAGTTCGAGATGCGGGCCGACGGGACCGGACTTTCGCCATACTGTGTGGCCAAGGGTCGGACGCCGACCCAGCACGAGTGTCGTGGCGGCTGTGGATCGTTCGAACCGGAGCCGCCGGCGTGGCGGACGAACGGCTGGCCAATTGAGGGGGGTCCCGGTGCGGCGATCAAGCGGTTGCTGGCTCGACAACGGCGGGAGCGCCGGCCCGGACTGGAGTGAGAGCGGCGTCTGTACGAACGTCTCATAATCGCTAGCAGCCCTTGCTACTCGTCGCGAACCTCGACATCCAGATTCGCCTGTGTGACCGCCAATCGGAACGTCGGGACCGTCTTCTGGACGATCTCGACGATGCCCATATCTGCGAGGCTCCGCAGCGCCGACCGCACATCGTCAACTGTCGGGTCTTCGCCGGCCGCTCGCACGGCCTGCAGCGTCGCGACGACGCTCTGGGGCTCCTCCTCGGGCCCGGCCAGCACCTCGACGATGCGCCACTGCAGCGGGGAGACAGTCATCGTCTGGACGCGCTCTGAGTCCGCACCGTCGATACGTGTCGTCGCCTCCGGCGTGGCACAGATGAGGCTGTTCTCGTTGCGATAGTAGTACTCTTTGAGCTCTGCTTCGAGGTACTGGTGGACCTCGCTCCCGCTATCCATATCCCACAGTTCCTGTAGCTCGCCGTTCTTGGTCGGCTGGTTTGCGACGATGTCTGCGAGCCGTTCCGTTGCCTCCTCCGAGAGGGTCATTTGTCGGTCTTAACACCACAACTGTAACAAGCGTTCTGGAGTCGGCCAAGGACCTACCTCATACGGTCAGTTGTAAGCCATTGCCGGGAGTTGCCGGACCCGCCCCGGCAAATCACCGGTAAATCGTTACAACCGACCGTATCAGTGCCATCCACGCCGTACATCTGATTTCCCCGCTACTGTCGGGTGCCCTACCGTGGTAGCGATGTCCCGGTGGTTGCTGTGTCGGGCGCAGCAAACCGCCGTTACGGGTCGACACTGACAGCTATTCGCCGGGGTCTGGCTCTATCAATCGTTCTGTCGACCCGTATAGTGGCTTACAACTGGCCGTCTCACAGCTCAGCGAGCGTCTCGGCCATGTCGTCCCAGTGGCTGCCTCGCCAGAAGTGCTGGCCGCAGTCACGGCAGCGCCAGATATCCGTCTCGGTTGGATCAGGCGCGTATTCGGGGGTTGGTTCGGTGCGGTCGACCCGTTCGACAGGAGCGTTGCAGGTGCCACAGTGAGCCGGTTCGGCCGACAGTTCCAGATCGAACCCAGCCGCCGCTAGTTCTCGAAGCTGGTCTGATACGTCGCGCTCGGTCAACAGGACGGCGTCGGGGACCCGCCTGGCCAGCCCCTCATCCCGGGTGACCAGACGACGCCCCTCCGTCTCGACCAGCGCGACCAGGGCCTCGTCGGCCTCGGCATCGCGGTCCAGCGCGTAGGCAGTGTCGTAGCCACACATTCGCAGATACGTCGCTAGCTTGCCTAGCATCGCGTCCAGTACGAGTGGGCCGCGCTCACGGTCAACCATTGAGGAACTCCCGGAGGGCGTCGGTCGAGCGGGTGTTGAGTACGTCACCGGCCTCGGCCCATCCGCGCCGGGCCGTGTGGATGCCGTACGTTATCTGGGCGAAGCTACCGGGGCTGTGAGCGTCAGTGTCGACGGCGATAGTGGCGCCGGCCTCGATGGCCGCCTGGATGGCGTAGCCGTCCAGATCCAGTCGGGCGGGGCTGGCGTTGACCTCCAGAGCGGTGCCCGCCTCGGCGGCCGCGGTCGCCAGCCGTTCGACATCGATGTCGAGCCCACTGCGACGGTTGAGATACCGCCCCGTTGGGTGGCCGATAATGTCGACTTCGGGGTGGTTGGCCGCTGCGACGAGTCGGTCGGTACCGTCGCCGTCAAGGGCGGCGTGGGGCGAGGCGACGACGAGGTCAAGCTCGGCCAGCACGTCGTCAGCGACGGACATTCTGCCGTCTTCGTCGATGTTAGCTTCGACACCGCTGAACACGTCGATATCGGCCTCGGCTGCGACCGCATCCACTTCGGCTAGCTGCTCGCGCAGTGTCTCGTCGTCGATGCCGACGCCGCCGACCATCCCCGGCCCGGTGGCGTGATCCGTGATCGCGATGTAATCGTGGCCGAACTCCGCTGCGCCGGCAACCAT
>JAQCNK010000277.1 GCA_028275075.1 Haloarcula sp.
CGAGCACGTCATGTCCCCACCGGGCTGTTCGTCGGGCCGGTGCTCGGTCATCAGCCGTCCACGCGTTCCTGCAGTCCGACCCAGTTCGCGAGCATCCCGTCGGCGTCCCGAGTCGGGACGAGCGAGACGCGGTTCCGGAACCGTTCCCCGTCGGCGCGGTAGTTCCACAGCGCAACGGTCACCGGCTCCCAGATCTCGACGGCCTCCGACAGCGCGTCGACGGCGTCGGGCTCGGTGTCAGCCCCCTGGAGTAGCCGGAGGTTCTCGCCTCGGATGGCCGACAGGGAGTAACCCGTCAGCTCCTGAAACGTCTGGTTGACGTAGAGTACGGGGTTGTCCTGATACACCGGCCCGGCGAGTGTGATGCCCAACGGAGCGTTGTCGAGCACCCAGACCCGCGAAAGTAGATCGCGCTCGTGGGCCGACAGCGACGCCATCGCGGCCGGCGAAACGTCTACCAGCGGCGCGAGGTCGTCCTGGGCTCGGTCGACCCGATCCGAGTCACCACCGTGGGCGTCGAGAAACGACCTCGCCGCCGACGGGAACGCCGGTTGTTCACACCGTAACAGCTCCCGGAGGCTCTCTCTGGTCGACATCTACGGCAGGCTACGGAATCGCTGACAAAACCGCTGTCGACTCCGCGCGATGGCGTCATACTGCCGGCTGTAACAAACTGAAAGAACGTCGCCGCCGCGGTCGGTGGTGTCGCTCTCTTCGGTCCCCACCCATTCGGGCAACGCATGACCGAGCCAGACGAGCCGTGGGCTTCGGTTGGTAAGATATATCGTCCATCTGCCACGTCATGAACAGGGCGAAGTGTTTTTCTTTGTAGACGTGACTCTCGAACCATGGACAGTCGACGGCGCTCGTTCTTGGCAGCGAGTAGCGCCGTGTTGGGGACACTCGCCGGCTGCCAGGGTTTGCTGGAATCCGAGGATACGGGCGGGAGAAATACCACGACCACACCGAGGTCGGACGGTGACAATATCCGGGTCCCGGAGCGCGTCGAAACGGCGTACCCCCAGTACCAGTACGACGCCGCCAACACTGGGACCGTCCCGGATGTGTCCGGACCGACGGGAGCCGTCAAATCGATGTTCGAGTTCGGACAGTCGGGGGTCACGTCCGGCCACCGAATGGGGTCGCCGTCGCTACGAGACGGGCGCCTCTACCTGACTGAAGGGCGCATCGACGCTGCCGGCGACAAGGAGACGTTCGTCTACGCTATCGACGCCGTCGACGGGAGCCGCCAGTGGGCGACGATGTACCGGGGGACAAACGCCGCCGGCCCCACCGCCGTGACCGGCGACGTGGTAGTGGCTATCGTCGGCGGTGAACTGGTCGGGTTGGACGCCGGGACAGGCGTTGGGCAGTGGTCGTTCGACCGAGCGGTTGGGGCGGGCGTGACCGTCGACGAGGGTACCGTCTACGTCGTCAGCAGCGAGGAGAAAAGGGGAACTCTGTACGCGCTTTCGACCGAAGATGGCACAGTCGAGTGGTCGGCGCCGGTCGACGCCGAGACGGGTCCGGTGACGCC
>JAQCNK010000051.1 GCA_028275075.1 Haloarcula sp.
ACGAGGTGGCTCCCGACGAAGCCGGAGGCACCGGTGACAAGGACGCGCATATGGGTTGGTAGGACTCCAGTGGCTTATACTGCCGGCTATAACTTCCTGCATATATCCGCCACCACGGGGTGGCGAATCACTGCAGTTTGTTACAGCCACCAGTATCAGACTGTTCGGGCACGGGACTCTCACCGATTCAGTCATCCGCATCCGTCCGCGCTCGGCGCTGAATCGCCCGCTGGACGAACTCCTCTGGCAGTTCATCGATCTCGCCTGCCTGGACCGCCCAGAGGTTGGCGTACAGGCCGTCCTGTGCCAGCAGTTCGTCGTGACTACCCCGCTCAACGACGCGGCCGTCTTCGAGGACGAGGATCGTGTCGGCACCCTTGATCGTCGAGAGTCTGTGGGCAATGGCGAAGGTGGTCCGGTCGGCGGTGAGTTCGTCCAGCGAGCGCTGGATGAGCATCTCCGTCTCCGTGTCGACATCGCTCGTAGCCTCGTCTAACACGAGGATATCGGGATCTTTCAGTATCGCTCGGGCAATGGCAACCCGCTGGCGCTGGCCACCTGACAGTTTGACCCCGCGCTCGCCGACCATCGTCTCGTATCCCTCGGGGAGGTTCTCGACAAACTGGTGGGCCTCGGCGGCCTCGGCGGCGGCGCGGATCTCGTCGTCAGTGGCGTCGAAGGTTCCGTAGGCGATATTCTCCCGCACCGTCCCATAGAACAGGAACGTCTCCTGGCTGACGTAGCCAATGGCCCGCCGAACGGATGGTATTTGCACGTCCCGGAGGTCCTGGCCATCGATGCGAACCGCACCGTCGTCGGGATCGTACATCCGCAAGAGGAGCTTCATCACCGTCGACTTGCCCGCACCAGTTGGGCCGACGAGCGCAACGGTGTCGCCGCCGTCGACGGTGAAAGAGACATCGTCAAGCACGCTATCTTCGCCGTAGCCGAAGGTCACGTCGTCGTACTCGACCGCCCCGTCTGTGGCCGCCAGTGGCGGCGCGTCCGTGGCCTCGTCGAGTCGTCCCGGTGTCTTCATCAACCCGAACACCCGCTCTGCGGAGGCGTAGGCGCGCTGGTACATGTTGATCACCTGGCCGAACTGCGCCATGGGCCAGACGAACCGCTGGGTGTAGATAATAAAGGCGACGAACCCCCCAGTCGTGAGCTCAGTGGTAAAGACCGCTGGCGCTTGCCCGATGACAATGAGACCGCCCAGGACGAACGTGACGACGAAGCCGAGTCCCGACACCAGACGCAGCCCGGGGAAGAACGTGATACGGGTACCGATGGCGTCCCAGTTGGCGTCGAGATACTCCTGGGAACTCTCTTCGACGCGGTCGGCTTCGTAGGACTCAGTGTTGGCGGTCTTGATTATCTGAATCCCACTCAGGTTGTTCTCCAGCCGGGAGTTGAGCGAGCCCACAGAGGCACGCACGTCGGCGTATTTGGGTTGGATTGTCTCGATGAACCACTTCGTGAAGACGGCGATGAGCGGGACCGGCAGCAGCGCCACGAGAGCCAACTGCCAGTTGATATAAAAGAGGTACGCAGCGATACCCAGCACCATGATCACCAGCCGCGACGAGGAGTTCAACCCGTCGTTGAGGAATTTCTCTAACCGGTTGACGTCGTTCGACAGCACCGACATCATCTCACCGGTCTGCTTGTCGGCGAAAAACTCCATGTTCAGCCGTTGCATCGTCTCGTACGTGTCGGTCCGGACCGCATGCTGGACGTGTTGGGCGAACTTGTTCCAACCGTAGTTTCGCGTGTAATGAAAGATGGCCCCCAGCCCGAACGAGGCCGCGATGAGCCCCGCCGTCAACCAGAGTTGGCCCATAGTGGTCGCCGGAATCCACGCGTCGGGCACAAACAGCAGACTGTAGCTGGTCTGTTGCTCGATGACGGCGTCGATGGCCAGCGCCAACAACAGCGGCGGCAGCAGATCCAGCATTCGGGCGACGATCGAACTTACCAGCCCGAGGACGAAAGCAAGGCGCTGCCCACGGCCGTACTCGGTGAACAGTTGCCACATCGGTCGGTCGACCCGGTCGCGGGCGTCTTCGAACGCGTCATCGTCTGACGCCGCCTCGATATCCATTGGCGACGATAACGGTTCGAGACGCAAATACACGTCGGGCTATACGGGTCGACAGAACGACTGCTAGAATTCGGCTCGCCAGATCCCGGCGAATATCTATCAGGGCTTCTGTCGACCCGTATACGCGACCCCAGCGGGTAGTTCGGTTCTGTCACCGACGCTCACGCCGGTCCGGTTGGCCCACCCGCGGTTCACTTCGAGGACGTACTTCCCGCGACCGCCGTAGCGCTCGCTGTAGCTTTCCCCCTCGGGCGGCATAGACGCGTGGTGGATGGTGGTGATAATGCCGTCCGAGTCGATGAAGATAATGTCGATGTCGAACGCCATCTCGCGCATGACGTAGGCGTGGTGGCTCTCTCTGTCGTGGACGAACAGCATCCCTTCATCGGGTCCGAGCGACTCAGTGTCGCTGAGGCCAACGTAGCGTTGCGTGTCGTTGGCCACGATTCGCACGTCGACGGTTGCGCGTGTCCTCGAGTCGGTGCAGACCGCAACTGCGGTCCGATTCGGTGGCGGGGTGCACGGCGTCGAATTATCGCTGTCGGCGACCGTTACCGTTCCTGTCTCGTAGCCGCCGACGCCGACGACATCGACCCAGAACCCGGTCTGGAACACGAGCAGAGCAACGGCGAGGGCGACAATGACCCCGACGAACGCGGCGACTGCGCGGCGTCCCATGCCTACACCGTGGAGTAGACGATGGGTAAGCGTTCCGTCCCAGAGAGAAAGCGTTATTCCTGCCCGTCGAAAAGCCGCTAGTACGGGTCCGTGGTCTAGTTGGTTATGACGCGGCCTTTACAAGGCCGAGGTCGGTGGTTCGAATCCGCCCGGACCCACTCTTCTGTGACAAACGGACGTGAGGAGCAAAGAGTGAAAGCCGCCCGGACCCACCTCTGACGGCGACTGTGACGAGTGAAACGAGGAGTCATACTGCCGAAAGCCACTTCCCCAGAGTCACGGTACCACTGTACATGATAGACGGATCGACGTGTCCCCTGTGTAGCGGTCACGTTTCCACGGAGAACGGGACGGAGTACACCTGTGACGACTGTGGGGCGGCCTTCGACAGCGCAGATCTCTTTCTCCCTTAGGGCGG
>JAQCNK010000278.1 GCA_028275075.1 Haloarcula sp.
GGCGTACTACGGAGGTGAACAATGGCAGACCAGGAAATTGAGAACGCAGTCTCTCGCGCACTCGAAGAGGCACCTGAGCGGAACTTCCGCGAAACGGTCGACCTTGCCGTGAACCTGCGCGATTTAGACCTTAACGACCCGTCGAACCGCGTCGACGAGTCCGTCGTTCTTCCATCCGGTACCGGACAGGAGACCACCATTGTGGTCTTCGCCGAGGGCGAGACAGCCCTCCGGGCCGAGGAAGTGGCAGACGACGTACTCGACGAAGACGAACTCGCAGAGCTTGGCGACGACGATGACGCCGCCAAGGATCTGGCCGATGACACTGACTTCTTCATCGCGGAGAAGGACCTCATGCAAGACATCGGTCGCTATCTGGGGACCGTCCTCGGTCCGCGCGGGAAGATGCCGGAACCGCTTGACCCCGACGACGATATCGTCGAGGTCATCACGCGATTGAGAAACACCGTGCAGCTACGCAGCGGTGAGCGTCGAACGTTCCACACTCGCGTGGGCGCCGAAGACATGTCCACCGAAGACATCTCGGACAACATCGACGTCATCGTCCGACGACTGCACGCCGACCTCGAGAAGGGGCCGCTCAACGTCGACACGATGTATGTGAAAACGACGATGGGTCCCGCCGTGGAGGTGGCCTGATATGAGCGCCGAAAGCGAACGCAAAACAGAGACCATCCCGCAGTGGAAACAAGAAGAAGTCGACGCCATCGTCGAGATGATCGAGTCCTACGACTCGGTCGGCGTTGTCAACATTGCCGGGATTCCCTCCCGGCAGCTCCAGGACATGCGCCGTGACCTGCACGGCACTGCCGAGCTTCGCGTCTCCCGGAACACGCTGCTCGTCCGCGCCCTCGAGGAAGTCAGCGACGGCCTTGAGGACCTGACCGAGCACGTCGCCGGACAGGTTGGGCTCATCGGCACCGACAGCAACCCGTTCTCGCTGTACCAGGAGCTGGAAGCGTCGAAGACGCCTGCGCCCATCGGTGCCGGCGAGATTGCCCCGAACGACATCGTCGTGCCCGAGGGTGACACCGGCGTCGACCCCGGCCCGTTCGTCGGCGAACTCCAGTCCATCGGTGCAGACGCACGCATCCAAGAAGGATCGATTCAGGTCCTCTCTGACTCAACGGTGCTGGAGGCGGGTGGAGAGGTCACACAGGAGCTCGCGAACGTACTCAACGAACTCGGTATCGAGCCCAAAGAGGTCGGTCTCGACCTCCGCGGAGTCTTCTCTGATGGCGTGCTGTTCGCCCCGGAGGAGCTGGAACTCGATGTCGAGGAGTACGAGAGCGACATCGCCGCAGCCGTCAGCGGCGCTGTCAACCTCTCGGTCAACGCCGAGTATCCGACATCGACTACGCTCCCGACGATGCTGCAGACCGCGACCGGCGACGCCAAGAGCCTCGCGCTCAGCGCCGCCGTCGAAGATCCGGAGGTCGTCCCCGATCTCATCAACAAGGCCGACGCACAACTGCGTGCGCTGGCTGGGGCTATCGACGACCCGGACGCGCTGCCCGAGGAACTCCAGGACGTGGAGGCCGCGCCGGCAGCAGAGGAACAGGCTGACGAACAGACCGAGGACACCGACTCCGAGGACGCCGACGACACCGAGGCCGAGACAGACGAGGCCGAGGATGACGACGATGACGACGAAGACACTGGCGACGCGCTCGGAGCGATGTTCTAACCACACCAATACAGACCAATGGAATACGTTTACGCTGCACTCATCCTGAACGAATCGGGCGAAGAAATCAACGAAGACGCGCTCACCGACGTGCTCGACGCCGCGGGCGTCGACGTCGAGGAGTCCCGCGTCAAGGCCCTCGTGGCCGCCCTCGAAGACGTCGACATCGAGGAGGCCGTCGAGCAGGCTGCTGCCGCACCCGTCGCGGCCGGTGGCAGTAGTGCCCCAGCCAGCGAGGGTGGCGACGACGAGGCCGAGGCAGACGAGTCCGCTGAGGAAGAGGCCGACGAAGCCGAAGAAGAAGACGACGACGATGACGACGACGAGGCCGACGGTGAAGGCCTCGGCGAACTCTTCGGGTAATTCGGCACACACCAGCACTTTCTTTGACGCTGCCGGGGAGCGACAGCACCGTCCGGACCGACCGCTCGTCATACGGTCGGTTGTAACGAGCTACCGGTGGTTTGCCGAGTCGGGTTCGGCAAATCCCGGCAATGGCGTACAACTGACCGTATCAGACCACCGTACGGAGGTTCAAGTAGTGACGGGCGACCATCCTCGCTGTGCTCCCGGTCAAAATCGTGGCCGATCCGGTTGGTGTGCTCAGTCTGCTGGTGGCAATCGGCGGGGGGATCTGCCTGGGGACGGTCAGCGGACTAGTTCCCGGGCTTCACGCGAACACGCTTGCGCTCTTGCTGGCGGCGACGGCGGGATCGGTCCCCGGCCCACGCGTCTACGTCGGTGCGGCGATGCTGGCCGCGGGGGTGACCCACACGTTCTTGGATGTGGTGCCGGCGCTATCTCTGGGGGTGCCCGACCCGGCGATGGCCGCCGGCGCCCTGCCCTCTCACCGCCTCGTTATCGAAGGACGGGGCCGGGAAGCGTTGCGGCTCTCGGCGCTTGGAAGCGCCGGGGCAGTGGTGCTTGCGGTCCCGCTTGCCGTCCCAGTGACGTGGCTGATGGTTCGGCTGTACCCGCTTGTCACCGCACACCTCTCGCTGGTCCTCGGCGGTATCGCCGTCCTACTGGTGTTCACAGAGTCGAGGTGGACAGCGCGGGGAGGCGCAGTGGTCTCGCTGGCCGCGAGTGGCGGACTGGGACTGCTCGCGCTCGATCTCCCAGTCACAGGGGCCCTGCCAGTCGCCGACGTGCTGGTTCCGGTGTTCTCGGGGCTGTTCGGTGCGCCGGTGTTGCTGGCGGCTATCGAGGGCGAGGGTGTCCCGCCACAGGCTGACCCATCGGTGACAGCATCGCGGCGCACCATCGCCCTGTTGACGACTGTCGGGACCTGCTGTGGTGCCGTCGTGGGGTATCTGCCGGGCGTCTCGAGTGCCGTCGCCGCGACGCTGGCGCTGGGCCTGACGACCCAACACGGCCCGCGGGCGTTCGTCGTGACGACAAGCGGTGTCAACACTGCCACCGCGGTGTTCGCGCTGTTCGCACTGATCGTCTTTGGCGACCCTCGCACGGGTGTCCTGGTCGCGCTCAACCGTGCGAACGTCCCGCTGGCGCTGCCGTCGCTGCTGGCCGCTGTCGCCATCGCCGGGGTCGTCGCCGCTATCCTGGTCCCTGTCCTCGGGGACCGGTATCTCCGGACAGTCGGCCAACTCGACCCGGCCAGACTATCCGTCGGGACACTCGTCGGCCTAGTGGGGCTCTCGGCTCTCTTCGCCGGGCCGATGGGCATCGGAATTTTCGGTGCCGCGACGCTCGTGGGCCACCTCCCCCCGATAACTGGTTGCCGGCGGGCGACGCTCATGGGAGTGTTGCTGCTCCCGCTGGCGCTATGATAGCGAGGGGGTGGAGGTCGAAGGCCGACCGACGGTGCGTCCCGGTCCGGGAGCCGAGAGGTGTTCATTCGCCACTTACTCGTGCCAGTTGATTGTTTCGAGCCCACAGAGAAGCGACACGTTGATGGGTACAAGCGCCGGTAGCTTTCAGTATGGACCTGCGTGTCATCGACAAGTCGGAGACGGAACTCTCTATTGAAATTGCGGGCGAAGACCACACCTTCATGAACGTCATCAAAGGGGCGCTGCTGGAGACAGACGGCGTCACCGCGGCAACATACGATGTCAACCCCGAGCAGTCCGGTGGCCAGACCGACCCCGTGCTGACTATCAAAACTGACCCAGGCGTGGACGCGCTCGATGCCATCGAAGCGGGTACCGACCGGGTCGTCGAAAAGGCAGACAACCTCACCGACGCGTTCAACGCGGCGGCTTGACATCCTCCCCGCGCTAAAGCGCGAGGATTCCTCCGTTGGGGGTTCGGCTACCGACCCACGGAGGCAACTTGCGGGTTTGTGCGCACTTCTTTGGGACTTTCGTGAGGGTGTGGTTTCCCCGACCAGTCGTGGTCGTCCCACTCGAATCGCACGGGCCGTGCCATCGGCCTGA
>JAQCNK010000238.1 GCA_028275075.1 Haloarcula sp.
TGGGTATGTACGTCCGGGATGCGAAAAACAGAGAGGAAGTCTGGCTGCTGGATCACATCGAGGAGATGGGGCTGGACGAGACGAACTTCCGTTCCCGCGACTACGTCATCGCTATCGACGAACACGACGGCCGAAAGGCCGGCTTCGGCCGCATCCGGATCCACAAGCCCGACGATAGCGATCCCATATGCGAGCTCACGAGCATCGGCGTCCTCCCGGAGTGGCGCAACCAAGGCGTGGGGTCCCATGTCATCGAGCGCCTCGTCGAGTACGCTTCCGACGAGGGCTTCGATGTGGTGTACTCGCTAACGGGCGCTGATCGGTATCTGACGCAGTTCAAGTTTGAACGTATCGAACCCTCGGCGCTGCCGCCACGCCTCCGGGAGCGACTCGAAGAGAAACGCGAGAATATCCAGCCCGACGCCGTCCCGATGCGACTGGACTGTGCCGATTTCGCTGTCCCGCAGCGATGCCGTGAACGGTTCAAGAACGCCTCGACCCAGGAACCGGAGCCAGAGTCCGAAGACCCTCCCGAAGACTTCGGTATCGACACGGACGAAGCGACCTACAAGTACGACACGGGTCGGTAGGACCCCGGTGATTGCGGGCCGCTACTTGCGAACGTCGATGACTTCGATGTCGAAGACGAGCGTGCGCCCCGCCAGTTCGTGGTTGAAGTCCACCTCAACGCTGTCGTCGCGCACGGCGGTCACGTCGCCGTGGAGCTCGTTTTTCGCCTCGACGTGTAGTCCGACTTCCGGCTCCGAGCCGACCATCTCCTCGAAGGCTTCTGGGTCGTACTCCCGGATCTTTTCCTCCTCTATCTCACCGTAGGCCTTCTCCGGCGGGACCTTGATCGTCCGCTCCTCTCCCTCGCTCATCCCGACGAGCACCTCTTCGATACCCTCGATGATATCTCCGCGGCCGACGGTGAACGAAAGCGGTGCGTAGTCCGCCGGTTCGTTGCCCTGTGCCGTAATGAGGTCCTCGTGGCGAGCGACCTCTTGTCGCGACGTGTCGAAGAGACTCCCGTCCTCGAACCGTCCGACGTAGTGGATAGTCGCCCCGTCCCCGCGTTCGATTGGCATATCAGTTGGTTCGGGCGAGGAGTGATTTAAACCCAGCTTTTGCCCACTTCAGTTTGTTACAGCCACCAGTATGAAAGGCTACTGTACTCGCGAACCCTTAAGCCGGCCCCACCCCACGGTTTCGCCATGTTCGACCCCGAGGAACTGGACGAGATCCGCGAGGCGAAAGCCGAGTGGGAGCGCGAAGACGTCCAGCCGACCGTCGACCGGTTCGGCGAGCGCGAGGAGCGGTTCACGACGGATACGGAGGGGCAGGCGGTAGACCGACTGTACACGCCGGCCGACGTGGCCGACCTCGACTACAGCGAGGACCTGGGGTTTCCGGGCCGTGAGCCCTACACCCGAGGTGTCTACTCGACGGGGTATCGGGGGCGGCTCTGGACGATGCGCCAGTACGCCGGGATGGGAACCGCTGCCGAGACAAACGACCGGTTTCACTATCTGTTAGATGAGGGGCAAACGGGCCTCTCGATGGCTTTCGACCTACCGACACAGATGGGGTATGACTCCGACGACGCGATGGCCGCCGGCGAGGTCGGGAAGACCGGCGTGGCCATCGACTCGCTCGCCGATATGGAGACCGTCTTCGAGGGGATCCCGCTCGACGAAGTCTCGACATCAATGACTATCAACGCGCCCGCGGCCGTCCTGCTGGCGATGTACATCGCCGTCGGCGACATCCAGGGTGTCGACCGCGAGGAGTTGCGCGGGACTATCCAGAACGACGTGCTCAAGGAATATATCGCGCGAAATACGTTTATTTATCCCCCCGAGCCGTCGATGCGCCTGATCACGGATATCTTCGAGTTCTGTGCGACGGAGACGCCGAAGTTCAACACGATCTCCATCTCGGGGTACCACATCCGCGAGGCCGGTTCGACGGCGGCCCAAGAGATCGCGTTTACCCTTGGTAACGGCATCGAATACGTCGAAGCCGCCATCGACGCCGGGCTGGATGTCGACGACTTCGCCCCGCAACTCTCCTTCTTTTTCGCGTCGTACAACAACATCTTCGAAGAGGTCGCGAAGTTCCGGGCCGCCCGGCGACTCTGGGCGAAGCTGATGGACGAGCGCTTCGACGCCGGGAATCCCAAATCCAAACAGCTCAAATTCCATACCCAGACCGCCGGCTCGACACTGGCCGCCCAGCAGATCGAGAACAACGTCGTCCGGGTGGCCTACCAAGCCCTTGCGGCGGTGCTTGGCGGAACCCAGAGCCTCCACACCAACGGTAAAGACGAGGCCATCGGCCTGCCGACCGAGGAGTCCGTCCGAACCGCCCTGCGGACCCAGCAGATTCTCGCCCACGAATCGGGCGCGGCCGACACCGTCGATCCGTTGGCCGGAAGCTACTACGTCGAGTCGTTGACCGATGAACTGGAGGACGAGGC
>JAQCNK010000258.1 GCA_028275075.1 Haloarcula sp.
GGCCGAGAAAACGGCGACTTCGGCTACGCCGCGCTCAACCTTCCCGACGAGACCGACCCGTCGATCATCCGCGAGGCCGTCGAGCCGGTGACCGACGCCGAGTACGTCCTGACGGTCGGTATCGGCGGCTCCGCGCTCGGCGCGAAGACTGTGACAGCGGCGCTGGCCGACGACCCGGGCCGACACGTCATTCTCGACAACGTCGATCCCGAACACATCGAGCGGACACTTGCGGGACTCCCGCTAGAGCAGACGGCCATCAACGTCGTCTCGAAGTCCGGCACCACGGCCGAGACGCTGGCGAACTTCCTCGTCGTCCGGGAGACCTACGAGGATGCGGGCGTCGACTGGACAGAGCGAACGGTCGTCACGACCGGGGATTCGGGCCCGCTGGCCGAGCTGGTCGACGAGCACGACCTCCCACGACTGCCAGTCCCTGACGGCGTCCCAGGTCGCTTTGCCGCGCTGTCGTCGGTCGGTCTGGTTCCACCCGCTATTCTCGGTGTCGACATCGAGGCACTGCTCGACGGAGCGAGCGCGGCCGCCGATGGGCTCGGCCCCTCGCTGTACGACTCGCCGGGCTATGCCTACGGCGCCGTCTGCTACGCGCTCGAAGAAGAGGGCGCCGCGGTCAACGCCGTTATGCCCTACGCCGAGCGGCTGGAGTACTTCGCGGAGTGGTTCGCACAGCTGTGGGCCGAGAGCCTCGGAAAGGACGGACGCGGCCAGACTCCCGCGAGAGCGCTGGGTGCGACCGATCAGCACTCCCAACTGCAACTCTACCGGGCCGGCCCCAGAGACAAGATGGTCACCGTCGTCCGACCCCAGGTTCGTGCCGACGTGCAGATTCCCGAATCCGACCACGACTCGTTGTCCTATTTCGCCGGCGCGGACTTGGGCCAGCTACTCGACGCCGAGTACGACGCCACCGTCGCTAGCCTCGCCGAAGCCGGCCGGCCCGCGGTGGAAATAGAGCTTGATGAGTTGGATGCTGCGGGACTGGGCGAACTGCTGTACGCGATGGAGGCCGCAACCGTCCTCGTCGGCGAGTTGGCCGACATTGAGACGTTCACACAGCCAGCCGTCGAGTGGGGCAAGCGCGCCGCACGTGGCCTCCTTTCAGGCGAAGCGACCGAAGAGACCGAAACCGTCGCCGAACGACCGAGTTACCGGATCGACTGATACTGGCCACACCATCGGACTGTCTCCGACACCGATGATGTCGCCAAACCGGTGGGGTCTTCAATCCCGCTCGTGTACCTGCCGTAACTGCTATGGCACTCTCCCCACCGTACGTCTCCGTGGCTGACGGCCGCACGATAACGGCGAGTGTCGTCCGCGCGCTGGCCGTCGTCGCCGGTGCATTTCTCTTGGCGGGCGTGTTCTCTTCGATCGGCGCGACGTTGCTTGGTGTCGACATCCAGAACGGCCTCAACCCGACTACCACACCACTGCCGCTCTACGCGGCGGTAAATGCCATCTCCTTTGTCGGGTTCGTTCTCGCCGGGGTCGCGTATCTACAGATCAGAGACGACCAGTCGCTGGTGTACCTTCGCCGGCCCCGTCCGTCAGATCTTGTGTGGGCAGTGGTCGGGCTTGTCGGTATCCTGCTGGCCTCGGTGGTGATGGGCGCTGTCGTCGAACTGCTCAGCGACCTCGCAGAGACGCTGTTCGGTGCGGCTGTTGAGACCGGCCAGAACAGCATCGTAACACAGGGTCGGGAGAACCCCGCCCTCTTTTTGTACATGGTTCCGGTCGCGCTCCTTTTCGTCGGGCCGGCCGAGGAACTCGTCTTCCGCGGTGTCGTTCAGGGACTCTTTCGGCGCGCGTTCGGCGTGGTTCCGGGGCTGGTGTTCGCGAGTCTGCTCTTTGGCTTTGGCCACTATCTCGCCATCAGCTCGGGCAGCGCATGGACCTATATTCTCACCGCCAGCGCGCTCGGACTGGTACTGGGTGCGGTGTACGAGTATACGGAAAGCATCGCCGTCCCCGCCCTCGCCCACGGGCTCTGGAACTCAGGCATCTTCCTGGTGAACTACTACGTCGCGACCACCGCGGCCACGATGCCGGGATGACAGGGGTGAACCACGGAGGTGTGACGGATGTCTGACGGGTATTTAATTCGTTAGCAGTACACAGACGTGGTATGTCAACCCGGTTCACGGTCGTGTGCGGAGACGACCAGGCCCGGGCAATCCAGGTGCTGGCCCGTCGCTACGGTATCACCGAGGAAGAGGTACTCCAGCAGCTCATCGAACTCGGTCTCGAAGACATCGAAGAGCGGACACTCTAAGCGGGGTTCTTGCGAGAGAGGGAGCTGCCACACACCGGGCATCGGTCGTGGTTCTCATCGAACTCGCGACCACAGCCAGCACACTGGAACTGCCACTCCCGTTGCTCACTGATGCCGTCGCGAGCGATAACCTCGACTGTTACGTCCAGTTTCTCGGCGACGTTCTGCATCGCGTAGTCGTCGGTGACCAGCGGGCAGTCGAGTTCGAAGGCGGCGGCGACGAGGCGGATATCTGTCTCTGAGAGTTCCGCCAGATCGCCGGTTTCGCGGGCGGCCCGTTCAATGCGCTCGACAGTGTTTTCTTCGGGGATGTGGAGATGCATTCCCGACCCTTCCAGCGCGTCGAATCGGTATGCGGCCTCGCCTTCCAGTTCCTCTTGGACGAGCGGAATAGTTGCGATCCGATCGTCGGTGTGATAGTCGTTAATGAACGCGGACGAATCGAGAACGTACATCTACCGTTGGATGATCATGTGGTCTTTGACGGCCTTGACCCGCTCGACGGGTACCATCAGCCGGCCCTGATCGCTGTACTCGAAGTCGGTGTTCCGGACCGAATCGGTGGGGTCTATTACAAGATTCTCCAGCGCCCCAGAGGAGAGGTCCATCGTGATGTTGTAGAGGCTCCCTAACTCCTTTCCGTCAGTTCCCATGACATCTTTACCCGAGAGATTCTCGGCGAGGATATCAGTCATGCTCAATCATACTGAGCGCGATTATATAAACGCCACGGGGCGTCAGACACGGCGTAGCGAGAGTTTGTGGTCGGTGCCCGTCTGCGCTGTGCCGCCAGTACGTCCGGTCGAGTTCCCGGGCAGAGTCGGTGCAGGCACCAGCGTTATTATACGGGTCGACACTGATAGCTATTCGTCGGGGTCTGGCGAGCCGAATTCTATCACTCGTTCTGTCGACCCGTAAAGGCGGACTGTGGTTGTGTCGACGGCTTCGCAACCGGGAGATGGAACCCATGACGACGAACTTAACTACTGTGGCCGACACCTTCCAGTAACTTCTGAGGCCCATCTATGTCTGATCAGGACGCCACCACAGAGACGGAGCATACCTTACGGACACCCAT
>JAQCNK010000288.1 GCA_028275075.1 Haloarcula sp.
GACAGCGCCGCGTCGGCGTTAAACCCCTCAATGGCCGCTAGTTGTCCGTCGGGGTCGTCAGCGAGATCACGCGCGTGCGCTGTGACGTTCGGAATCGCCCGGATGATGTTGTCGACGATTGGGACCGATGCGACCTGTGCTGACCGCGAGAGCGGATTGAGGTCGACAACGAGTTCGGTTATGCCCATCTCGCCCAGCGCTTCGGCGCGGTCGCCGTCTTCGAGGGGGACGAGCACCACATCGGCGTCGCCGATACCGTCAGCGTCGACCTTCGCACGCTCGTGGTCCAGGCCGGGAATTCGGCCGTCGGCAGTCAGTCCCTTGACACCGCTCGCGCCGTGCTCGCGAAGGTGGGCGGCGATGCGTTCGATTCGTTCCTCGGTACGGTTAAACAGGTTCACTTCGAGGTCAGCCCCCGTCGCCTCGCTTAGCTCGACCAGTTCGCCTGGCACGAGCGCCGCAGCGTTGCCGTTGACCGAAATAACGGCGTGGTCCGCACGCAGAAGGTGTGCGGCGGCGGCCCGCTCGGCCCGGTCGGCGCTGGCAATCGTCTCCTCGCCCAGCAGATAGTCGTAGGCCTCGCCCCGACCCTGGGCAATAAGCCCCTGCCGGGACGTGATCCCCGCCTCGACACCCGCCTCGATGCGGTGGCGAGTCAGCAGTGACTCATAGCGGGGGTGGCTCTCGGGAACGTTCACCTCGTCACTCATACTGTTCGTTCTGTGTGCACGCGTAGAAAAGTCCTCCGTACCGGCGAACTCGGGGACGACAGGGCGGGACGCATACGGTCAGTTGTATACGGGTCGACACTGATAGATATTCGCCGGGGTCTGGCGAGCCGAATGCTATCAATCGTTCTGTCGACCCGTATAACCCATTGACGGACCCGGCCCGGCCAATCACGGGTAAATCGGTACAACCGACCGTATCACGGTTTGTCGAGGCACCGCGCTATGTGTCGAGCGTCGCGCCAGCCGGATACACCGCAGACGAGCGCGCGTCATAGCCCGCATCCGTCAGCCCGGTGCCGACGGCGAACACCGTCTCACCGAGCATCGCCATCGCGGCGTCGCCACCGGCCTCGGTGACAGTCGTGACAACGTCACGGACCGACTCGGTCAACAGCCCGGCTTCGCGGGAGAACTGCCGTGAGGCGCGGGTGAAGCTGTCGAGAGTCGGTTCTTCGACCACCATTGAGAGTGCCCGCTCGCCGGCGGTCGTCAGCGCCTCGGTGTCGCCCCCGACCACGTCCGGCGTCGATAGCTCCCCCAGCGTGTAGTACTCCACGCGGGTCCAGTCGGGAACGGCGTCGACGTAGTTGTGCTGGGGTCCACCGGGTTCCAGCCGCAGTGGGACCCCACCGCGTGCCTGTGCGACGACATCGCCAAGCCCGGTACCCGCTTTGACTTCGGCGCCGTGGGCGATTGTCACGAGTTCGTTGTAGGACAGCCCACGGTCGAGCGCTGCGTTGGTCGCCAATGCTGTCCCGAGTGCCATGGCCCCTGAGACGCCGAAGCCGGCGCCCAGCGGCAGCGGCGTCTCGGCCGTGACCCGCGCGTCGGCACGGAGCGTCGAGAGGACGTGCTCGACGGCCGCCATCTCGATGGTCTCCCCGTCGAGTGTGACCGTCGTCTCCGGTGCCGGTTCGACTGTCATCGAGACACCGTCAGAGAGCGCGATACCGCCGCCGCGAGAGCCCGCCTTCGTTGGGTCATCATCCCGATCCACGGTGAAAAAGCCCGTCACGTGGCCCGGCACGAACGCCCGTACGCCATCGCTCATTGCAACCACTGGCGGACGCCCACTGCTAAGCGTTGGCGATTCGGTACAGCGACCGGGCCAAAGAAACCCCTCGTGACCCGACGCTACCGGACCGGGCGGGCCGTTGCCGTCTGCTCACAGCCGGTACAGACGTACGTTCCACTCGCCGTTTTTCGAACGGGTTCGGTACACGCTGTGCAGTTCAACGGAAGGTTGCCAGACGTCTTGTTTGCGCTGGACATAGT
>JAQCNK010000290.1 GCA_028275075.1 Haloarcula sp.
CGGGCCATTTCCACCTGACCGTTGGCACCGCGTTCGCGCTGACGGCGATGGCTATCAGTTACTGGCTGGTCCCACAGCTCACCGGGAAACAGCTCCAGCGGCGCACCGTCGCGGTCGCCCAGCCCTACGTCTGGTTCATCGGCATGGCGCTGATGTCCAACGCGATGCACCGGGCCGGGCTAGCGGGTGTCCCGCGCCGGACTGCCGACCCAACCTACGACGAGTTCGCCTTCAGCGGCGTCGCCGGAGGCATCGGTGAGATGCGCTTGCAGATCGCCATCGGCGGTACGCTGCTGTTCGTCGGCGCGGCGATGTTCCTATTCGTGATGGCCGAGACGTGGCTCGCCCATCGGGGCGGGACGCTGTCGGTCAACGGTACGATTCCGGCCCCGCTCTCCGGTCCGGAACACAGCCCACGCATCATCGACAACTACAAGCTCTGGACCGCAATCGCGCTGGTGCTCATCGTCATCGCCTACGGTCCACCGCTTGCGAGTATGCTCGCGGACGGTATCACCGCGCCGGGTAGTCCCCCCATCCCAGTGTAATGCTGGAGGATATCGACCCCCCGGAGGTGAGCATGGTGCGGGTGTTGCTCATCCTCGCCATCGGCCTCCCAATTGCCATCGAGGTGGTGACGTTCGGGGGGTTCATCGGCCACTACTTCGGCGGCGGCGGTGGGCCGGCGGCGACACCGACAGTTGAGAGCGGCGCGACCGTTGGCGACGAGATACTGCCCGCGACAGGAGCCACCGAGCGTCTCGAGGGGGCGACGCTTACCGAGGCGGACAACGCGACGCGGTTCGTCCTCACGGTGACCGTCACGAACCCGCCCGGCGACTATGAACTCCGGTTGGGGGCAGTCACCACCCGGGCGGGTCGGACCGTCGAGGGGTCGGGAGCGACGACCGGCTCGCTCGCTGCCGGCCAGGATGGCTTGGTCACCGGCACCTGGCCGCTCCCCGGCGACGACCGGCCGGACACGCTCGCGGTGACGGTTGTCTCGGCACCGGGCAACGACACGCCGACGCCACGCGCGTACACCGTCGAGTTCGGCGACCTGTCGGCCTAATACTGGTGGCTGTACCAGTTTATAGACGACAATAGCAACGGTAGCGCACTCATTGGTGGACCTAAGTGCGAGCATGCGCTGTCCTCGATAATGGCCACGGACAGCGCGGACGAGGGAGTCGACCCGCTCGACTCGTTCCGGCAGTTCTTTGCGCTGGAACGAGACGTACTCGTCCTCTCTCTGTCGATGCTGGCCTTTTCGTTGGCGTTCCAGATGACGAGTCGGTATCTTCCGGAGTATATGCGCATGCTGGGTGCGAGTGCCGGCGTTATCGGGCTGTACGGTAGTGTCGGCAACCTCATCAGCGCTGTCTACCCCTACCCCGGTGGGGCGGTCTCGGACCGACTGGGATCGCGCTTTGCTCTGACTGCCTTCGGCGTCCTCGCGACGGGAGGATTCGGCGTCTGGTATCTCGGCGCTGCCGTCGGGACCGTCACTGTCGGCTCCTTCTTCCTGCCAGCCTGGACGTTCGTCTTCCTTGGTCTCTTTCTCGCCCAGGCCTGGAAGTCGTTCGGGCTGGGCGCCACGTTCGCCATCGTGAAACAGGCCGTCCCACCCGACAGGCTGGCAATGGGCTTTGCGAGCACCGAGGTGTTCCGTCGGTTGGGATTCCTCGCCGGCCCCCTCATCGCTGCGGGGTTACTCGCCGCGACGGCGACCTTTGTCGGGGGGTTCCAGACCGTGTTGCTCGTCGCCATCGCCTTCGGCGCCATCGCGACAGTTGCCCAGCACTTCCTCTATGACGCTAGCGAGGACACGCTCGGGAAGTCCTTCGAGGGCGTCGGGCAGGTGCTTACCGACCTCCGAGAGATGCCCGCGGCGCTCCGGCCGCTACTCGTGGCCGACACGCTCGTGCGCTTCGCTAACGGGATGGTGTACGTCTTCTTCGTCATCGTCGTCACGGAGTTCCTCTCGGTGGGGTTCACCGGTTTCGGCCTCGACCTGCGTCCCGACGCCTTCTTCGGCGTCCTGCTGGGGGTGGAGATGGTCGTCGCCATCCTCTCGATGGCGCCAGTCTCGAAGCTCGCCGAGTACGCCGGGCTCAAACCCGCCGTCGCGCTGGGATTTTCAGTGTACGCGCTCTTTCCGCTCTTGCTCATCTTCGCGCCGGCGAACCAGTGGGTGCTCCTGCTCCTGTTTGCCTACTCCGGCCTTCGATTTGCCGGCCTGCCGGCCCACAAAGCGCTCATCGTCGGTCCTGCACAGGCCGACGCCGGCGGCCGCGTCACCGGCAGCTACTACCTTGTTCGCAACACGCTCGTGATTCCCAGCGCTGCCTTGGGCGGGTGGCTCTACGGCGCCAACTGGGCGGTCACTCTCGGTGGCGCGACGCTGCAAGCCGGTCCGCCACTGGCGTTCGCTGCCGCGACCGCTATCGGTGTTCTGGGTGTCGGGTACTTCGTCGCCTTCGGCAAGGAGTTCGAAGCATACGAGTAGGCGAGCACCGCGTCTCCGGGAACAGAGACGTCTCCCGCTTCTGCACCGGTAGCGATGACTCGTGGGTGGTCCCAATCTCGCCGCCGGCACCCCAAGCACACAGCAACCCGATACAGATACTTTCGACAGGGCGTTCCACACACGCACCTGTCAAATGCGCTCGACCGCTTTGTCGGTGAGGAACGCCAGCCCTAAACGCTGACCCGCGAAACGCCCTCCAATGCGCGAGGCCCACCCAATCGAGCGCGTGGTCGGCATGAACTACTATGTCAGCGACGCCGACGGCGTGGGCGGGCATCTGCGAGCGAGCCCCGAGGACTTCCGGGTGACCGAACTGGAGTCGTTCGACACCGCGCCGGTCGACGCCGACACGGGCGGGTATCAACACGTCGTCTTCCGCGCCACGCTCCGCGACTGGGACACCAACGACTTCGCGAGCGCGCTCTCGGACCGGCTGGGGATTTCCCGTGAGCGCGTCTCTTGGGCTGGCACAAAGGACAAGCGCGCGGTCACCAGACAGCTGTTCTCGGTGAAGGGCGTCGATCCCGACGCGCTCCCGGCACTGGACGGGGCCGACATCGATGTCGTCGGCCGCGCGGGCCGCCCAATCCTCTTTGGGGACCTCGCCGGCAACGCCTTCGAAATCGTCGTCCGGAACACTGACAGCCCCGACAACGCCGCGTCCGTCGTTGCCGACCTGCGGGCGTTCGCCGGTGAGGAGTCCGAGGACAGCGGTGGCCTACCTGACGGTGAGGCCACTGTCGCCGTCCCGAACTACTTCGGCCAGCAGCGCTTTGGCTCGCGTCGGCCGGTCACCCACGAGGTCGGCCTCGCTATCGTCCGCGAGGAGTGGAAAGAGGCTGTGCTCGCGTACGTTGGCAACCCCCACGAGCGCGAACCCGAGGATACGCAGGCCGCCCGCGCGTACGTCGACGAGACTGAAGACTGGCAGGGCGCGCTTGAGCGGTTGCCACGGGCGCTGGGGTACGAGCGGTCAATGTGTCACAAACTGGTCGAAACCGGTGCCGACAGTGCGACCGACTTCCGCGAGGCCGTCGAGACCCTGCCCAGCAATCTGCAGACCCTGTTCGTCAACGCTGCTCAGTCCTACGTCTTCAACCGTATCCTCTCGGCACGACTCGACCGGGGCCTGCCCTTCGACCGCCCGGTCGAGGGTGACGTGGTCTGCTTTGCTGAGGCTGACGCCCCCACGGACCTCCCGTTGCCCGACACCGACAGAACCCAGACCGTCACCGAGAGCCGACTGCAAACAGTCAAACGCCACTGCGAGCGCGGGCGCGCGTTCGTCACCGCACCGCTGGTCGGTACTGAAACCGAGCTGGCTGACGGCGAGCCCGGCGAGATAGAACGCGATATCCTTGCTGCTGTCGGACTCGAGCCGGGTGAGTTCGACCTGCCCGGTGAGTTCGACAGCAGTGGGACGCGTCGGGCCGTGCAGGTCCGGACAGCGCTTGGTGTCAATCGGGACGGCGACGACCTGACATTCGACTTTGCGCTTCCGAAGGGCAGCTACGCGACGGTGCTACTGCGGGAGTTCCGCAAGAACGATCCTGCTGCGTAGCTCGAAGTCATTTTCGAG
>JAQCNK010000297.1 GCA_028275075.1 Haloarcula sp.
ACCCTCCATCTATTATAAAAAACCAGTTCCTATGTCAGGAGAGTCTGAAGAGTACGGCGCAAAATCGATCCAGACCCTTGAAGGGTTAGAAGCCGTCCGCAAGCGGCCGGCGATGTACATCGGATCGACTGACACCAGGGGTCTTCACCATCTCGTCTACGAAGTTGTCGATAATGCTATTGATGAAGCCCTTGCTGGGTACTGTGACAGTATCGACGTAACTATCCACGATGATGGCTCAGTCTCGGTCAGTGATGACGGCCGTGGCATTCCGGTAGACGAACACGAAGAACATGGGCGCCCTGCCGTCGAGGTCGTGATGACTATTCTCCACGCTGGAGGGAAATTCGACAACAAGTCCTACCAAGTCTCCGGCGGTCTTCACGGTGTCGGGGTCAGCGTCGTCAACGCCCTCTCGAAGTGGCTCGAAGTCGACATCAAGCGCGATGGTGCCCTGTGGCGCCAGCGTTTCGACCACGGCGAGCCTGAGTACGATCTCAAGAAGATCCGTGACCTCGAACCGGATGAGGAAACGGGCACTACTGTTCGGTTCTGGCCCGACGACGAGATCTTCGAGACCGACGAGTTCACGTTCTCGACGCTCTCGTCCCGACTTCGGGAACTCGCGTTTCTCAACTCCGGGGTCGCCATCGGCATCGAAGACGAGCGTGACGGTAACGGAGAGACCTTCGAGTACGAGGGCGGTATTAAGGAGTTTGTCGGGTATCTGAACGAAACCAAGGACCCCCTCCACCGCGATGTCATCTACTTCGAGGATGACGAAGAGATCACTGAAGGCGTCGTCCAGGTCGAAATCGCGCTGCAGGGAACGGACGACCTCCAAGGCTCGATCCACGCGTTCGCCAACAACATCAACACACGCGAGGGCGGCGACCATCTCACCGGCTTCAAAACATCGCTGACACGCGTCGTCAACGACTACGCGACCGACAACGGTCTGCTGAAAGACCTCGATGACACGCTCAAAGGCGACGATATTCGCGAAGGGCTCACAGCGGTTATCTCGGTGAAACACCCTGACCCGCAGTTCGAAGGCCAGACAAAGACCAAGCTCGGCAACAGCGAGGTCCGTGGGATCGTCGAGTCCGCGATGCATGACGGACTCTCGACGTACTTCGAAGAGCATCCCGATACCGCCGAAGCCGTCGTCGGTAAGGCCGTCGAGGCCGCCAAGGCACGCAAGGCCGCAAAAAAGGCCGAGGAGCTTACCCGCCGCAAATCCGCGCTGGATTCGACCGCACTGCCCGGCAAACTCGCCGACTGTCAGACACGTGACCCCGAGGACGCCGAACTGTTCGTCGTCGAAGGCGACTCCGCTGGCGGGAGCGCAAAACAAGGTCGAAACCCCGAGTTCCAAGCCATCCTCCCGATCAAAGGGAAGATCCTGAACGTCGAGAAACACCGCCTGGACCGGATTCTGGAGAACAACGAGATACGCAATCTCATCACGGCGCTTGGCACCGGCATCGGCGATGAGTTCGACGTCGACGAGTTGCGCTACGAAAAGATCATCATGATGACCGACGCCGACGTCGACGGCGCCCACATTCGCACCTTGCTGCTCACGCTGCTCTATCGGCACATGAAGCCGCTAATCGAAGCGGGGTGTGTCTACGCCTCCCAGCCGCCGCTATATCGCGTTCGATACCGGGGCAATACCTACGACGCGATGACCGAAGAAGAACGCGACCGCATCGTTGAAGAGACGTGTGACGGGAATCCGACCCAGGTCCAGCGGTTCAAGGGGCTGGGAGAGATGAACCCGGAACAGCTCTGGGAGACGACGATGGATCCGGAGAACCGGATTCTCAAGCAAATAACCATCGAGGACGCCGCAGCAGCCGATAAAATGTTCAACGTCCTGATGGGTGACGCCGTCGAACCACGCAAAGAGTTCATCAAGGAACACTCCCCGGAAGCCGAGTGGGTGGATATATGAGCTCGGACGTACCTGACGACCCCGCGGACCGGGTCAAACACGTCCGCATCGAGGACGAGATGGAGCAGTCGTACATCGACTACGCGATGTCGGTCATCGCAGGTCGGGCCCTGCCGGATGTCCGTGACGGGCTGAAACCGGTCCACCGGCGCATTCTCTACGCGATGCATGAGATGGGTGTCGCCTCGAACACCTCTCACCGGAAGTCGTCCTCCATCGTCGGCCAGACGATGGGTGACTACCACCCCCACGGCGACAGCGCCATCTACGACACCCTAGTGCGGATGGCCCAGGACTTCTCGATGCGCTATCCGCTGGTCGACGGTCAGGGGAACTTCGGCTCGATGGACGGCGACCCCGCCGCCGCAATGCGCTACACCGAGGCCCGGATGGCCCCCATCGCCGAGGAGCTGCTCGCGGACATCGAGAAGGATACGGTCGACTTCTCCAGTAACTACGACGACCGCCTGGACGAGCCTGACGTCCTCCCAGCAAAGGTCCCGAGCCTGCTGTTGAACGGGTCGTCAGGTATCGCCGTCGGGATGTCAACGAACATCCCGCCGCATAACCTCGGGGAACTGGTCGACGCGACGGTCCATCTCATCCAGAATCCCGACGCCACCGTCGAGGACCTGATGGAGCATATTTCGGGGCCGGACTTCCCGACCGGCGGGAACATCGTCGGCCGTGACGCGATCTACTCCGCCTACGCTACCGGTCGGGGCCGACTCCGAGTGCGCGCCGAATACGAAGTCGACCGCGAGAAGGGGCGAATCGTCATCTCCGAACTCCCGTATCAGGAGAACAAAGCCCGCGTCGTCGAGCGTATCGCTGAGGATGTCACCGATGGGAAGATAGAGGGGATCTCGGACCTGCGCGACGAGTCAGACCGTAACGGCGTCCGCGTCGTCGTTGAACTCAAGCGCGGTGCGAACGTCGACGTGGTCGAAAACCAACTGCTCGACCACCATCTCGAATCCACCTTCGGCGTCATCAACCTCTCGCTAGTCGATGGCCAGCCGAAGGTGTTGTCGCTGAAAGAAACCCTCCAACACTACATCGACCACCGCCGCGAGGTCGTCCGTCGGCGCTCCGAGCACGATCTCGAAGAGGCCATGGACCGTGCTCATATCCTCGAAGGGCGGCTTAAGGCCTTGGAAAATGCCGAAGACGTGGTCGAGTGCATCCGTAACAGCGAGGACCGCGACGCGGCCCGTACCGGGCTCCACGAGCAGTTCGACTTCTCCGAGGAGCAGGCGGCCCACATCGTCCGGATGCAGCTCGGCTCGCTCACCTCGATGGAGGCGGCCGAAATCGAGGACGAGTACGAGGACGTCCAGAACACTATCGACTACCTCGAATCGGTTCTGGCAAGCGCCGAAAAACTTGACTCGGTCATCGTCGACGAACTCCAAGCGATGAAACGCGAATACGACGACGATCGCCGGACGTCCATCATCGAGGACGAAGGACAGGTCACCCACGAGGACCTCATCCCCGAGGAGGACTGTGTGGTCGTCATCACCGAGGGCGATTACATCAAGCGCATGCCGGTTAGCAACTTCGACCCGCAGAACCGCGGCGGAAAGGGTATCATCGGTGCCGACCCCAAAGAGGGGGACCGCGTCTCGAAGGTGTTCAGAGCGAACAGCCACGACTACTTGCTCTGTTTCACCAACCAGGGGCAGGTATACCGGCTGAAGACCTACGAGATCCCGGAGATGTCACGCACCGCTCGCGGGAAGTCGGCGATCAATCTGATCGACCTCGATGCCGACGAGGAACTCACCGCCGTCGTCTCGACGGATGAGTTCGACGACGACGAGTGTATCACGATGGTGACGCGACAAGGGTACGTCAAGCGGACCTGCTGTGACCAGTTCGAGAACATTCTCTCGACAGGTATCCGGGCCGCTAAGCTGGAAGCGGGCGACGAACTCATCGACGTAGATGTCACGGACGGAACTGGGGATCTCGTCATCGCCAGTGAACAGGG
>JAQCNK010000301.1 GCA_028275075.1 Haloarcula sp.
GACGGATCAAGAGTCGCAAGTTGCGACAGCACAGGACCCGTACGTGGTCCGACTGGCCCACCCTCGCTATAGTATACGGGTCGACAGAACGATTGATAGAATTCGGCTCGCCAGACCCCTATCAGGGCTTCTGTCGACCCGTATAGCCAATACAAATCGATGCACACCTGACCACACGACAGCAGTGCGGTCGGTATCTACATAGTTTCAATTGTTACTATAGAGCTCTCCCTGGGCCTCTTCGACCGGAAAATGACAAATTTACTACTGCCGGCTGTGGCAGTTTGAATGCATTCATCACCTATGGGGGAAATATATTTACAATTTCATATTTTAGAGTAGAACTATTGGCCGAGTAATCAGCACTGTGCCAATACACAATCAAAATGTTTAGATATGAAGGGCATATTTGCTTATCTATGGAGATTACCGATGTCTCTGTGGACGGCCTCATGAGCGACGATCTCGTAACTGCCACGCCCGATACGGCTATCGAAGCGGCCGCAAAGCGCCTCTTGGAACACGATATCGGGTCGCTGGTTGTTATCGACTCAGATGAGTGCCTGGAAGGCATCTTGACCAGTACGGACTTTCTGGAGTTGGCCACCGGCGAACACTCATCGGCTGGCGGGACCGTTGAGCAGTATATGTCGACCGACGTGGCGTCTGTCGATGCGAACGCCACGCTGCAGGAGGCCGCCGCCAAGATGATGTCCCACGACATCCAGCACCTACCGGTTCTGGACGGAGAAGGTGCCGTCATCGGGATGTTCTCCGCGACGGACCTCACCGGGCATCTCGCGTATCTCCAGGCCTGACTGACGTCGAGACGTAGCTATATCCGCAGTCGGGACACGTCTGCACCGGCCCGTCTGACCCGCCACACCGAGACTCACGTCTACGCCCCGAGTCACACCGAACCCGACGGCCAGTCGCTCGACGAACTCCCTATCCAGCGGTTCGTTCGTGATGCCATCTGCGTGGACCTCCGTGACTGCTCAGCCAGAGCGCCGATCCAACCGGCCGACCTCCCAGTGGCTGAGGCCGAGGTGCTCGTCCTCAGAACTGGCTGGGACCGCTACTGGGGCGATAGAACATACGTCGACCACCCGTACCTCACGCCAGCGGCGGCCCGCTACTGTGCTGACCACGGATACGACGTGGCTATCGATGCGCTCAACGTCGACCTCAATACTCTAGCCGTCGAGCGCGTCAAGCAGCGCGTCGATCTCACCGGGCGTGTTGAACACGTGAACCGACGCCCGCACGGCCTCGGGATGGGGGAGCGACCGCACGAGGATACCCTGCTCGCCGAGCCGGGAAACGGTCGCCTCGGGGTCGTCAGCCTCGAACGTGACGAGTCCCGACTCGTACTCGCGAGGGCTCAACAGACGATCACCCAGACCGTCTTTGAGACGCCCGGTCAGTCCGGCGACGCGGGATTCGACGGTATCGAGCCCGACGGACTCCATCGTCTCGATCGCTTCGGCGAGCGCGACGTAGGGTGCCGGTGAGGTAGTGCCAACCTCGAAGCGACGGGCGCCTTCGTGGTAGGCGTACTCGGTAGCGCCCATGTCCTGGACGCTTCGGTAGCCGATGCGGGTCTGTGTCGTTCGGGCGAGCGCGTCCGGATCGGCGTACAACATCCCGCTCCCCCACACTCCGAGCAGCCACTTGTGGCCCGCGGTTGCGACGAAATCGGCCCCCCAATCGCGCACGTCGACCGGGTGTTGCCCGACCGACTGGACGGCGTCGACGAGGACCTGCGCGCCTGCGTCATGAGCGATATCGACCATTTCACCGACCGGTAACTGCGTCCCGTGGCTCCATGTCAGCGAGCTGGTGAGCAACAATCTAGCCCCATCCACGGCGGTCTTCAACTCCTCCATATCCACCCGCCCCGCTTCGGTTTCGAGGACGCGAACCTCGATATCGTGGGTATCTTCGAGGCGGTCCCAGGGGAGCGTTCCGGCGGGGTGTTCAAGATCGGTCCGGACCACCACGTCGCCGGGCTGCCAGTCGATGGCGTTCGCGACCAGATTGATGCCGTCGGCTGTGCTTCGGGTGAACGCCACGTCTGGCGGACGAGCGCCGAGATGGCCGGCGGCCACCTCGCGGGCCGCTTCAATGACGTCGAAGGCGACAGTGTAGGGACCCTCGCCGGCAGGGGCCTCGAAGGCGTGGTGCTCTAGAAAATCAGTCGCCGCCCTGACGACGGGGCGTGGGCTGGGGCCGCTCGCGCCCGTATTACAGTACGTACAGCGTTCGAGCGCGGGTATCGACGCGCGGAGCTCCGCAGGGTCCATAGCTACTCCACGGGGACCGGGCTCTTCATCTCTGTGTCTGAGACGGACTGTTGTATACGGGTCGACAGAACGATTGATAGCATTCGGCTCGCCAGACCCCGGCGAATATCTATCAGTGTCGACCCGTATACTCTCTTCCCGACCACCGAGTTGGATGAGTACCCCATCACTCCGTATGAGCAGTGGCCAGCAGTTAAATTAGACTAATCTAAACAAATACTTTGATAAAAACTACTATACGCTTGGAGCGGGCTATCACAGACAATGACGAACGGTACGCAGCAGAACAGACGGGGTCGCTCCCGCCGCCAGGTGCTCGCAGCCGGCGGTGGGCTCCTCGCGACCGGACTCGCAGGCTGTCTCGGTGGTAGTGGGGCGTCGGACGGGCCAGTCGCTGTAGCCTCTTTCTTCAGCTTCTATGACTTCGGCCGCGAGATCGCACGCGAGACACCACTGACCGTGGAGAATCTTGTCCCGACAGGGTTGCACGGCCACGGGTGGGAACCGAACGCCAGCGTCACCCGAGATATCATTGAGGCAGATGCCTTCGTCCACGTCGGTCCGGGGTTCCAGCCGTGGGCGGACCGCGCCATCCAGACGCTGAAAGACGACGACGTAGACACGGCCCTGATCAACGTCCGAGAGGGCGTCGAACTGGTCGACCTCGCGGCGTCGCTCGACCCCGACGAGGAGGGTGTCGGCGAGCAACAGGGGAAAGACCCGCACTTCTGGCTCGATCCCGAGCGCGCGAAACAGTCAGTTGACAACATCACCGAGGGTTTTGTCGACCTGCTGCCCGATCATGAAGAGCAGTTCCGAGACAACGCTGAGACGTACAAGACCGACGTACTCCAGCGGATCGACGACGACTACCGGGCGATCTTCGACGCCGCGGACCGGGAGGTGGTACAACTGGCCGCCCACAACGCCTTCCAGTATATCGGTGTCACGTACGGCGTCGAGATGCGTCCGCTCGTGACGAATCTGGCTGCCAGCGGCGACGTCACACCGACTGACATGCGCGAGGCACAGTCGACCATCCGCGAACACGACATCCGCTATATCGCTAACGGTGTCTTCGAGTCCCGGCGACCCGCGAAACAGTTGCTGGCCGAGACCCGCGTTGAGGGGTACTTCCCGGTGACCCCGTACGCCGGTGTCCGCAAGGACTGGGTCGCACAAGACTGGGGGTACGAAGAGATTGCCGACAACATCAATATGCCCACGTTCGAGGTCGTCCTCGGTAACAAAGCGCCCGAAGACGCCGGCCCCGACGGGTGGGCCGAGGAATGGCGGAACTTCGAATGACTGACTCGAACACCGATCCCGTGATAGCCCTCGACGGCGTCAGCTTCGGTTACACGGTGACGCCGGTCGTCGAGGAGATCGATCTACACATCGACGCGGGCGAGTACGTCGCTGTCGTCGGTCCGAACGGCTCCGGGAAGTCCACACTCATGCGCCTCGTGCTCGGCCTGCTACGGCCCGACGACGGGACGGCCCGCCTCTTCGGCGAGCCGGCCGTCGACTTCGACGACGGCGACCGTCTGGGTTACGTCGCTCAGCATGCGAGCGCCGCGAAATCGATGCCGATTACCGTCCGCGAAGTCGTCAAGATGGGGCGGTTCCCACACGTCGGCTTCGGTCGACTCTCCGAGTCGGATTGGAAGGTCGTCGACAACGCTATCGAAACGGTCGGGATGACCGCGTTCCGGGACCGTCGGGTGACACAGCTCTCGGGCGGGCAGCGCCAGCGGGCCTTTATCGCCCGTGCACTGGCCAGCGAGGCCGACCTGCTCGTGCTTGACGAGCCGACCGTCGGCGTCGACGTCGAGTCCGTCGCCGACTTCTACGAGCTGCTCGACTCACTCCACGCCGAAGGCATCACTATCCTGCTCATCGAGCACGATCTCGGTGCCGTTACCGAACACGCCGAGCGGGTCGTCTGTCTCAACCGCGAGATATACTTCGACGGTCCGACCGACGAGTTTGTGGCGGGCGACGCGCTAGGCCGGGCGTTCGGGACCGCGGCGACTCTCGTGGAGGGCGATGAATGACTGCCACTGCGCTTGTGGCCGGACCGCTCCAGACCAGTCCCCTCGACATCCTCTTTGCGCCCTTCTACTGGATACTCACCCTGTGGTCCGGCGTGATGGAGTGGCTCGCTACCGCAACGGGGTTAGAGCTGCTCCAGTATGGCTTCATGCACCGGGCAATACTGGTCGGTATCTGCATCGGCGTGATGGCGCCGCTCATCGGCACCTTTCTGGTCCACCGACAGCTCGCGCTCATCGGCGACGCGCTGGCCCACACCGCTTTCGCCGGGGTCGCTATTGGGCTCTTTCTCAATGCCGTCGTCGATTTGGGCGTCTCGCCGTATCTGACGGCTGTTGTCGTCGCGATGATCGCAGCGCTGTGTATCGAACTCATCACCGAGGCGACCGACGCCGACAACGACGTCTCGATGGCAATCGTCCTCTCGACGGGCTTTGCCCTGGGAACGACGCTCATCAGCCTCAACGCGGGCGGACTGGCCGTCGGGGTCAACCAGTTCCTCTTCGGGAACCTCTCGACGGTCTCGGCCGAGAACGCGGCTATCCTGCTCGCACTCTTTACCGTCATTGTTGGCGTCGTCGCCCTGACGCGAAACCAGTTGCTGTACGTCACCTTCGACGAGACCGCCGCCGCCGTCTCCGGGCTCCCGGTGCGCTGGTACAACCGGGTGACGGTGATGCTGACGGCGATGGTCGTCGTCGGCGCGATGCAGATCATGGGTGTCATCCTCGTCGCCGCAATGCTCGTGGTTCCAGTCGCTGGTGCGACCCAG
>JAQCNK010000309.1 GCA_028275075.1 Haloarcula sp.
GTTGCGCTACTCAACTGGTGTCTGATACTGCCATCAAAAGGGGTGGAGAACGAAGTGGACAGCCAGTCCACGACAGACACACACTCTCGTCTGCCGCAGTTGACACTATCGTTTCTGTTTATAAATCACTTACACCCAATATATTAGGAACGTTTGTCAGAGGAGCTGTTCGAGTTGCTGTCGACGGGCGTCGAGGTCGACATGGGCGGCTTCACCGTAGCTATCGGCGAGTCGGTCCACGACCAGCAACGGGTCTGTCCCGGCCCGCTCGACTCGTTCGAGCAGGGCCGTGATCTCAGTGCGGTGCAGCGCCAGCGAGTCGAGCAGTCCCACGAGTAACACCAACGGGACGGCCGCCTCGTCCGTGGACGGGACGGCGCCGTCGAGGACAGTCAGATCCGGGACGGTGTCGGGTGACTCGTCGGTCGGCTCCATCGCCAGGCAGGCGCGACAGATCGCTACAGCAGGGGTCGACCCTGGTAAGTATTGGCGTAGCTCCGCGGACACTGGCATGGCGAGTGTCTCGCCACCGCAGGACTGGCAGGTCATAGCGAAAGAACGAGCCGACGAACCAATAGTGCTAGGACGCTGGCCGCTCACAACACTGGGACCACGCTAGTCGTCGGCAGGCAGCCGCTCGGCTTCCTCTTGCTCGGCCTCCTCGGCCGCAAGTTCGTCCTCCTCTTCTTCCTTCTTGGCCTTGATTTTCTTCATGCGGAAGATCTCTTCGCGCTCCTGTTCTTCGAGCTTTTGCTCGATGTACTCCTTGTTGTCGTGGAGGTCGGGGAGAAGCTTGAACTCCAGAGCATTGACGCGGCGCTTTGTGGTCTCGATCTCTTCGAGCATCTTCTTCATCGCCGTCTCGACCTCGGCAGCGAGGATGATGTTCTCGATGAGTTCCTCATAGGCGTCGGCGGCCTCGTCGATACGGGCGGAGGTACCCATCACACCGTAGCCACGTTCGTCCAGTGACTTCTTGACGCCCGTCGAATCGATCTGTGGGACGACGACACCCATGATGTTCTTTGACTGGGTGGTCAGTTCGGGGTGTTCTTTCAGCGCGGCCGCGGCGCCCCGCACTGCCACGTCGCCCTCCATCGCTCGGGCCTTGTTGATAGCGTTCTGGGCACGGTCGTAGGAGTCGTCTAGGTCCTCACGGACATCCTGTGCCTGGTCGAGAATATCCATGAACTCCATTATGAGGCCGTCACGCTTCTTCTCCAGCGTATCGTGCCCACGCTCGGAGAGCTCGATGCGGTCCTCTATCTGCATCAAGTTCTTCCGGGTGGGTTTGACGTCCTTCGCCATTACGGACTTGTTTCGGGCGTAGCCAGTTAACCGTTTTCAGTCGGCCTGGTTGCAGTGCTGTCGGGTTTTGCAGCTGAAAAAAAAACCGGAATCGGGGTCATACCCCGCGGAGGACTGCTGTCTCCATCCGGCCTGCAGAAGCCGTCGAGCGGCTTCTATACGGGTCGACACTGATAGATATTCGCCGGGGTCTGGCGAGCCGAATTCTATCAATCGTTCTGTTGACGCGTATATTCAGTCGTCAGCGGGCGCCGCACCGCTGGTCGAGCCTTCGCCGGCAGCATCAAGGACGCTGTGGCTCTGCAGGAGGATGAATCCGAAGCCGACCTTTGCGACGAGGTCGATGACCATGAACCCGGCCGTCTCCGGGAAGATGCCGACCACATTGAGCCCTTCGGTGCCGATGAGCCACCAGACGGGGTAGACCAGCCAAACGACGAGCACGAGGTTACGCAGTGTCTTGAACGTGCTCTGGGTGTCGCTGGGGAGGTCTTTGACACGACCCGACAGCGAACTGAACAGGAAGTACAGCAGCACCAGCAGGAACGCGGTGCTGACACCCCACCAGATCAGTCGCTCGGCGCCCGCCGGGAGCGCGCCGCTACCGGTCGACAGCGTCGCGAACACACCGGTACCGATCATGAGGATATCGAGGCTCACGAGCGTCGCGATGGTGTTGCGGTCAGCACCCGCAAGCAGGGCGAGGTCGTACAACAGTAGCGGCGTCGTGAACAGCCAGTCGGTGTATCGAGCCCAGTATATCGGGGCCTCGGGGTCGCTGGGCAGGTCGATAAGTGTAAGCCCGAACCCTAACGCCATCAGCAAGTAGTTCACCCCGGCAATCGCTGTTATCAGTATCGTCGCGATGTAGAACTTCTGTCTACGCTCGTCTTTCACGCCCCA
>JAQCNK010000314.1 GCA_028275075.1 Haloarcula sp.
CGGCAGTCTCAGTCGTCGGCGACCGCGGACGGCGCCTCGGCTGACGGCTTGACGGGCACGCCCTCGCTTGTCGGACTCCAGGACAGCTCTCCGGCGTAGTGGAAGCCGGTGTGATCCTGTGTCGGGTCGATGACGGTCAGTGAGAGCCAGCCGTTGTCCAGCAGCTGCGCCACGTTCTCGTGATCGGCGATGATGTCAGTCACCTGCTCGACCGGCGCGTGGATGACTGTCGAGAGACGCAGCGGCTGGTGGTACGGTTCGTCGTCGGCCGCCATGAGCGACTGCAGCGGGAGCCCGGTCATCAGGTCGCCGCCGTTGCCCTGGTAGACACCGACGTTGCCGACGGGGTTGTGGGTAATCTTCGACCCGCTCCCGTAGACGGCGCTGTCGACCGTCGAGAAATAGTACTGGCAGTTTATCCACTGCGTGACGACCATCGGTGCCGTCATGATGGCTTCGAGCGCGTCGCCGTCGGGGTCGGTCGACCAGTCGTAGGAGTGCAAGAATGCGCGGCCGTCGAGGTCGAGCCCGGCGGCCAGCTCGCTGGGCCCCACGACGAAGCCGGCGTTACCGGCCAGTCCCCACTCGGGGCGGGTCTCGGCCCAGTCGGCCGCCTTACGTTTGCTCTCACGGGCGGCGTCGCCCGCCGACCCGAGTCGCTCGGCGGCTGTCGCTTCACGGGCCGTCTCTAGGTCAGCACGCAGAGTGTCGAGCTCCTCGGTGTGGCTCTCGGGCACTGTGCCGTCGTAGAGGTCGACCTCGTCAGTCGTGGTGTTGTGCTGGCCGGCGAGGAAGACGGTATCGTCGGGGATATCGAAGCCGCGCTCGCGGAGTTCGGCCTGGACGGCCTCGTCGTTGCAGATCTTCGCGAGCACGCGGGCGCTGGGCCCGCCCGGGTTGCCGGCACAGGCCCCACAGTCCAGGCTCGAATCGAACGGGTTGTTCGCGGTCTCGCCGGCGTGACCGGTAAAGACGACCAGGCGAGCGAAGTGGTCCCAGCCCATCAGATCGAAGGCGGTCTCGGCGTAACCGACTTTCTCTGCCAGCGTGAGCCCTTCGAGCGAGGGGCTGCAAAAGTCGTGCTCGTCAGGAATCGTCTCGTCGACGCTGTCGAAGAAGTCGTGGACGCGTCCGGGCACCAGCGTGCGGCTCGCCAGCGCGAGCCCGTAGCCGCTCCCGGCGCTCTCGACGAAGCCGTAGGCCGTCGCAGCGTTGGATTCGATCGATTCGACGATTTCGGCTGCTGCCTCGCGGATGCCTGTCAGGTGGTCGTGCTCCTCCTGAACCCCGGTGTCAACCGCCTCGTCGCGAATCTGGTGTTGTGGCTCCGCAATAGGTGGGCAGGCGTCGACCGACACCTCGGCGTCGTATCCCTTGTACTCCATTGGAATGCCGAAGAAGCCGGCGTAGCCGTGGGTCTCGTAGTCGCCTGTCTTCTCGAGGTGACGACGAAGAACCTCGGAGCGAGTGTCGATACAGAAGACGAGTTGGGCGTCCGGGCGGTCCGACGCCTCGGTCTCAGCGTAGGACTCGCTGGCTTCGCTGACCGCGCCGACCAGTTCCTCGCGGTAGGTTCCTTCCCACGCGCTCAGAAACCCTTCTGCGATTTCGTCCGCCTCTGTCGGCCCCCTTGTGGGCTCCTCTGAGGGCGTAAGGTCGGCGTCGAAAGCGTCGAGCAGCGCAAGACGCGCTGCGAGATACCCCGTGACCGATATGGGATAGCGTGATTGCCACGCGTTGTCGTCGTCGGCACGCTGTTTGATGAACCCGGTCCAGCCCGGAAGCGCGGCGAGCTGTTCCTCGAAGATGGCGTCCCACTGCTTTTCGGGGTACGGTTCAACCACCGCCTTGATGGTCTCAATCGGTTTCGTCGGCAGATCTGCGACGACGCCTTCGTCGGGAATCTGGCTGTCGTAGCCAGAGATAGCGCGGAAGACACCGTAGAAGCCGAGGTCTCGATCCGGCATTCCCCAGTGGGCGCGTCCCTCGTCGAGGAAGGACGACAACCATTTCGTCAACACGTGTTCGGCGCGGTCCTCAGCCGTGCCGGTGGCGTCCGACGTGTCGGCCTCGGCGGTGTCCATACGGGAAAGGAGCGTCTCGGGGTCGGCCTCATAGCCAGCCTCGGCGAGTTCCGCTTCGAGGATGTCACGGTCTATCTGGTCGCGTTCGAGGGCCTGGCGGAACATCTCCGGGCTGGGGTACCCTCGGCCACCCAGCGTCTCGGCGGCCGCTGTGACCGCCTCGGCAAAGGGCTGGTCCTCAAACCCCGAGAGGGGGTTCGCCGTCACGAACGAGTGGATGGGCCAGACCGAGCCGACGGTGTCGGCCGCGTCGTCGATACTGTCGTGGATATCTGTCTCAGTACTCATTGTAATCCTCCGTGGCGGTCAGTACGGTGTCGGTCGGGGGCTGGCTCGCGTTCAACAGCGCCATGTAGAGGCGTCGGCTGTGTTCGTGGACGCCGGTCTCGATAGCCAGATAGACACCGACGAAGAAGACGGCGACCGCACCATGGAGTAGGGTTAGTTCGGTCGTCGCCGTCCCCACCGCCAGCAGCCCGGACACCTGCTCGTAGATGACGGCGTAGAGGACGATGGCTGGGAAGAAGACCAGCGGGACCGCCCCGTAGCGAGCCGTCGCCGGAAGTTCGGTGTGCGTGACCGCGTTACGGGCCGCGTGCAGTGTGGTGAAGACGACGAAGAAGGTCAGCAACAGGCCACTGTCGACCTTTGCCCCTTTACCGGTCAGTGTGGCGAACAGTGCTCCTCCGGCAAGCGCGGTCAGCAGCGTTACGACCACGCCGAGGAAACTCTCTCGGATGCCGATTTCGTCAACGGGACTGTTCTGCTCGACGGCGTCCCCCGAGGAGAGGAACTGGTAGGCCTTGTAGAAACCGTGCAGGATGAGGTGGGTGATAGCGGCCCCGAAGAAGCCCAGGCCAGCTTGCATGATCATAAACCCCATCTGGCCAATCGTCGAACAGCCAAGCTTGGTCTTGATATCCGTCTGGACCGACTTCAGGAGTTTGCCACCCAGGGCGCTGGCTGCGCCGACGCCGACTATTGCGAGCATGAGCGTCGAGTCGACGGTGATAACCGGTGCGAAGCGGGTCAGCAAGATGCCTCCGGCATTGACGAAGCCGGCGTGCATCAGCGCTGAGGCCGGCGTCGGCGCGGTCATCGAGGAGAGCAGCCAGCCCTGGAAGGGGATGAGCGCGGACTGTATCATCGCTGCGAGGACGAGTGCGCCGGCGGCCAGCAGCCACACAGGTCCGCCAAGCGTGTCAGAGGCTGCGGCGATGCCGGAGATTGTCGTCGCGCCGGTCGACCACCATAGCGCTGAAAGCGCGACCCCGAGCAGGGCGCTGCTCGCAACGAAGTATTTCCGGGCCACCGACGCGGCCACTCTCGCCTGTTTCCACCCGCTGATGACGCCGATGAGCCGTGCCATCAGCAGTCCCATCACCAGCCATAGGCTCCCAAACAGGGCGATGTGGTCGGCCGCGACCAGCCCCATCACGACTA
>JAQCNK010000315.1 GCA_028275075.1 Haloarcula sp.
GTCGTCGGCGAGTCCGACAAGGAGGAGTACTGCGACGACTACGGCATCGAGTTCGAGGGCGAGTACGAGGGGTCACGGCGGCGCTCGGCGCGGTCGACGGCGCTTGGCAACAAGGTCATCTCGACCAGTCAGTGGCTCCAGCGCACCAACCGCGACGTTGCCGACTGGTACGACGTCCCGTTCAAATGGGACGAGGAACAGGTGCGCCTGCCGCCCGAGATCGACGAGCACGCACAGACCGGCAACAAGTACACCCCGACCTGGTCCAGCGACGACGACCGTCTCGACGTTCCCGAGGCCATCCGGGCCTGGCGCAACTGGAAGGGGACAAACGACCTCGTCGGTTTCGCGGACATGCTCGAACGGGTCCGCCAGCGGTCGCTGCTCCCCAGCGTGGACTACCTCGTTATCGACGAGTTCCAGGACATCACCACGCTCCAGTACTCCGTCTACGAGGAGTGGCGACCGCACATGACGCGGGTGCTCCTCGCCGGCGACGACGACCAGGTGGTGTACGCCTGGCAGGGCGCAGACCCCGACCTCCTGCTCGAGGAACCCGTCGACGAGGACGTCATCCTCCCGAACTCCTACCGACTGCCGTCGCGCATCCTGAACGTGGTCAACCAGGAGGTCGAACACATCGACAAGCGCCAGGACAAGGACCTGGAACCCCGTACCGAGGGGGGGAGTGTCCAGGCGATGCGCGACCGGTCGATGCTCGACGTGACCCGCGAGGTCCGCCGGACCGTCGAGGAGACCGACGAAACCGCCATGGTGCTGTTCCGTGCGCGCTACCAGATGTTCCAGTTCATCGAGGAGTTCATCGACCAGGGTATCCCGTTCAAGTGTCTGACCGACCAGCGGATGTGGACGGACCGACTGTCCCACTACGTCGACGCCATCGAGGCGCTCGACGCCGAGGAGTCGATGACCGGACTGCAGGCGCGACGTCTCGCGGATATGCTCGCGGACTCGGCGTTCGGCACCGGTGACCGCGACGAACTGTTCGGTGAACTCGACGACATCGAGGAGAGCGCCGACACCGACGACATCACCGAGATCGACATCGAACCCGACCTGATCCGCAAGCACGCCCCGTTCGTCCCCAACCCCCCCGAGGCCGCCGACATGCTCCGGAAGGTCACCAGTTTCCAGGAGCGCAGTGTCAGGGCCTACTTCGCGAGCGCGTACCGCGGGATGGACCGCAACCGCGTCCGCGTCGGCACCATCCACTCCGCAAAGGGCCGCGAGGCCGACCACGTGTTCGTCGCCACCGACCTCACCGAGAAGGTGGTCGAACAGATGGCCGCCACCGTCGAGCAGAACAACACGCCGGTGCCGGGGGACCGCGAGTTCACCAAACGCACCAGCCCAGTTCCGACGGTGACTGACAACGAGCGACGGGTGTTCTACGTCGGGATGTCCCGGGCCCGCCAGCGTCTGGTCTTGCTCGAACGACTCGTCGACGGCGCTCCGACGCTCCCCATCGACGTGCTGTTGCACAACGAACCGACCGAGGCGTCGCTCCAGGAACTGCTCGAGGAGGCCGGAGCACCCGTCGCGCAGTAGCGACTCGCCACCCCGACCGCTTCTCTGTTTTGCACCGTTACTCCGCGCGGGGAACCCCCACCGGCCGTTAGTTTAAAAAACACCCACACCAATAGAGTGTATGGCCGCCTACGGCCGGCCGTCACTTCGAGATCTGTTCGACGAGGCACCGACGCCGCACATCGCCCACCCGCCGCGCACCCACCACCGGGAGTTCTATCTGGCGACAGATGGCTCGTTCAGGGAGTCGGGTGGTGGACTGGGTGCTGTCATCGAGACACGCGACGGGAAGCGGGTCGCCCGGCTCTCGGTCTCGAACGACTCCCCGGACAACAACACCGCGGAGTACCGGGCGCTGCACTTCGGGCTCGATGTGCTGGCGAACCGGTCGCCGCCGGGGTCGCGGGTGGGGGTACTCGTCGACCACGACGACCTCGCGGCGAACGTCAACGCCTCTGTGCTCGCCGCCCGCGAGGGGCGGTTCGGCGCCAACCACCGGGTGTCGATTCCCCGGCGGACAGACCTCCACTGGCGCGGCATCGTCACGCGCCTGCGTGATTTCGGTGAACTCCGGGCCGCCCGTATCAACAGTGACCACAACCCCGCCCACCCGCTCGCCAACACACCCGGCGAGTACGCCCACGTCAACACCGAACCCGACCGGTGTCTCCTCCCCGAGGTCCCCTCCGCCGAGGAGCGCGTCCCGCCACCCTCGCGTGCCGACCGCCGCGCCAGCGACTAAACTGGCTGGCGAAAATCTTCGGTTTTCGCCAGCCAGTGGGGGGGTTGGTTGCCGGTGTGTCCGGGCCGCTCGTCGCGGGACGTCCGTCCCGCTTCTCGCGGCCCTCTGTCCCCGACACGGTGCGGAAGGTAGGTGACGCGACCAGCGACGAACGCACCCCCGGTCCCGTCGCCCTGCTCGCCATCCACGTCGGGTCCGGCCGCTCGTGGACCCCATATTCCGCACCCCCTCATTTCAGTCCGATCAATTTTCGCTCTGGCGATTAGTCGATTTATTGTATGAGATTAAACAGTACCAGTCCCGACGTGACCGACAAAACTCCAACCGGCATCAAAACAGCCACAGAGAGCATAAAACGCGCTCTTTCGCCGGTTTCAGATGGACCTAACGAGACGATGATTGGGGACAGGGCACCTGCTGAGCCGGCTACACGCGTTGTGACAAATACCCAATTGCTGTACAAAACCGCAAGAAGGGGAAATGACGCCATCGAGGTCAAGGGGTGCGGAATATGGGCGATAAGGCTGTAGACTGTCGTTCCTAAATAACTGGCGGTCAAACTAACAGCTCCGGTTTAGCCGGTCAAGAGTGAGAAGAGAGCTAAGAACCAAGCCGCTTTTTCTGTCGAAGAACAAAAACAATCACAATCAAGAATAATATAATAATTGTGAATATCATGATGTCCCGTTCAAATCCATCTAAGACTAACACCGAAGAGACCGCTTGAATTGCAGCAGTAATTGTTAAGATTGCTGTAAGAGCCACGATTGAGAGATTGAGTTGCTGGTCTTGTTTCTGCATTTCTCTTTCATGCGCTACTTTGAATCCGCTTGGGGTTAATCCAAGGAATGCCCCTGTTCTTTTATCACTGTCTGACATTGGCATTAGTCCCTCTTTACCCGGTCGAGAAATATCAGCATGCAATCCAGCCTGTACTGACCCGACTAACCCACATTGATGTAAGTATGCCAGAGTATCTTGGACTTCTTCTGCTTCTCCACTCACTTCTGAAACGACAGGGTGACTCTCATCATAGTCTTCGTCTTTTCCCCATATTATATCTTCTCTGTAGATTGTTTCCAGTACTTCTTCCCAATTCGGTTCTGTCATATTTGACTGAATAGTGTTTGCCATTCAGCAAATAACTGGCGGTCGGGATAATAGCTGATGGAGCAACTGGAGAAGGAACTGTAGGAGACCGGCAAGTCACGGTAGACCTTCTATCGACGGAGGGATAGGCTGTAGTTGGCCACTGTGTCACGGCTCTTGGGTTACACACACGGCTGAAGGCTACGATTCGATTTTCTCACTGGTTTAATCTGGACGTAACCACTTGACTCCCGTGACAGTGATACTCTTCGGTGAGAGAAGCACGTAGACTCGGGTTTTCCGGAAGTCGGAGGTATAGCAACCCAATATGAGTCAGTTCCGCAAAAGCACATGCTTCGGTGAAAGACGAGCGGCAACTGCCCCGACGTAACCGTAACTGACGAAAGGTGGGTCAGAGTCCGAAGAGTTTTATTAGCAACGGGATAAAAAACACACTAATTTCGGAAACGATGATACAGGACCTCCACTCGGCTTTCGTTACGCTCTCAGATGAAATCCGTGAAGAGGGTGGTGAGTTTGATTTCCGATTCAGCCTCGTTGCTCACCTGTTCACCAATGCGCTCGGATGGTCACGTACAGTTGGCGAAGGTCACGTCAACTTTGAGGACAACCGGAAAGACGTTCTGTGCTACGATGACAGCGACCCGCCGTTCCCGGTCATTGTCTGTGAAACGAAACGGCCTTCTCACGACCTTGCGCTGTCTGACTCAGAGCAATTGGAAGCTTACATGAATGGCGTTGGGAGTGCCAATTACGGCATTTTAACCAACGGACACGAATTTCAGCTCTATAACCACAATAACGATGACAGGGAAATCAACGTTATTGATGGTTTCGAGGTAGACGCCATTGCAGAGACGGACTTTGAGGACTTAACAGATAGCCAGCGAAGTTCTCTCTCCGAACTGGAATCGCTTCATCGCAGTCGCTTCGTTGACCTCGGGGATGCCGAGTACTTCCGCGAGACGTATCAGGAGGTTCCTGTCCAGTATCAGCCCGGGACCGACGACGAGGGATACGAACTGTTCCTCAATGCGGTCAAGGACTCACTCGACGTACTGACAAACGTTCTCAGGGAGTTCTTCGACGATTACCGGGACCGGCCCGAAGATTCCTACCCGCGTTCGTTCCTCGATTCGACGTTTCCCGACTGGAAGGACTGGCGGGAGTACACCGGCCAGAGCGGGAACGCGAGAGAAGCCTTCTGTCGAGAAACGGCGTACATCATCCTGAACCGGGCATTGTTTGCTCGAATTGCCGAGGACAAGGAGATTGTCGGACACACACGGCTCTCCTCACGCGGGATGGCTGAGACGGTGAACCGAGAGGACCGACCGTATCTCGAAGCCCTGATGGACACCTACGATGACATTGACGACCACTATCCGGACCTCTACGAACTCGGAATCTTCGACTGGTGGTGGGTGAGTCGGGACAAGCGCCAGCAGTTCGATACGGAGGAAGAGCAACGGCAGGACGACCTCGAAGAAGACCTCAATCACACGCTGCGGACCGTGCTGCGACGGCTGAATCGCTTTGATTTCGAGTACGTCAATCGTGACATCCTCGGTCACGTCTACGAAGATTATCTCCCGAAGCAGGAACGCAAGGAGTTGGGAGAATACTATACACCGCTTGAGGTTGTCCGGTTCATGCTCGACTCGGTGGAATACCGACCGGGTGAGAACCTTGGACAAAAGAAGGTGCTTGACCCCGCCTGTGGCAGCGGAACTTTCCTGACCGAAGTGACGGAGCGGCTAATCCAGCACTACGTGGACAAGTTCGGGAGAACGAGCGTTCATCGGCTTGACCCAAGCGAAGCTCGCACGATTCTCGAACGAGTCGAAGAGAACGTCTACGGCATCGACATCAACCCCTTCGCCGCTCATATTACGCAAATCAATCTCCTGTTCCGGACCATTGACCTCTACGACAAGGTGACGGAGAAGGACCCCGACTACACGATGGACGGGTTCGAGATACACGTCGCTGATACGCTTTCCCCCACGCTTCTGGAAAAGCAAGACGGGAGTACGGAGAGCGAAGGGGAACAGTCGTCGCTCGAACAGTTCGCGGCATATAACGGGCGGGCACAGTCGTTCATCGAGGACCGAAACGAGGTAGACCGCATCAAGGACGAAGAGACCTTCGACGTGGTCGTTGCGAATCCCCCCTACGTCCGGATTCAGAATCTAAGCGGAGTGAAAGACGAATATTCAGCACGGTACGCGAGCGCAATCAAGAACTTCGACATCTACGTCCCGTTCATCGAGCGGGGCCTGGAGTGGTTGACCGAGGACGGCAAACTCACCTACATTTGCCCCAATCGGCTACTCACGAACGATTACGCACAGAAGATTCGTGACCAGCTTACAGAGGAACCAATCTCGCAACTGCTGGATTTCAAGGATACGGAAGTTTTCGATGCTGCTACTCCATATCCCTGTATTATATGTGTCGATAGGGAAAGAGAACTGGCTGATAACAGGGTGCAGTATGCTCGTTTTGCAGACGAAAGAGAGGGGGTTCTTGAAGAAATCTATCATCTTGACCAATGGGGAACTCCGGAGGACGTAACAGAGTATGATTTGTTCCTCTATCCGCAAAAGGAGCTACAAGTGGACAACCAAGACGACTATTTAGCCTCTTGGAAACCGATGCCTCAAGACGAACGGCGTGTTTTTGATACTCTGAAACAATCAGCAGATTCCCGGCTCAGAGAAATCGCCAAGGAAGTATTTGTCGGTATTCAAACAAGCGCGAATCCGGTATATCTCGGATACGTTGAAGATAACCCCAACCAAGAGATAGTCCAGTTTAGAGCGAAAGGTGACGATGAAGCCATGCCGATAAAGAGGGATATTCTTCGTCGCCTTCTTCGAGGACCGGAGATTGACCGTTGGGGAGTGAACTGGGAGGGACTGTGGTTGGTCTTCCCCTATGAGGTTGCAAATGAGGACGCAGAAGTGATGACGGAAGAAAATTTGAGAAGTAAATTTCCATACGCATGGGATTTCTTCAAAGCACACGAAAGCTATCTCAAGGACCGGAGTATGCAGAACGAAAAACAATGGTGGGCTTTCGGTCGGCGTCAGAACGTCGAAAAGATGGACCCCGACAAGATTATGACGAATATTATGAGCAGTTACAATCGGTTTGTTGCCGATACAGACGGGGAGTACTATTTTGTTGGCGGAGGAAATGCGGGCGGCTACGGAATCCAGTTGAGAGAGGAGTATGCACCAAGCTCCGAGGACCTGCTTTACTACGTAGCTCTGCTAAACTCACAAGTTCTCGAATTCTTTCATAAGCACATCGCACCTATCTTCGGCGGGAAGTACTACTCCTACAACAAACGCTACCTTGAGCCGCACCCTATCGTTCTTCCGGGAAGTGCGCCGAGAGAGGATGTCGAACGGATGGCGGAGGAAATAAAGACGAAACGCGAGCAACGGACAGACCTCCGATACCGCACATCGGACGTTCGCAACTACCTCGAAGAGTACCATCGAGAGACCACCATTCTCGACTTCGTGACATCCACCAGTCTCGATGATGACGACTATCGGCAGGACCCAATTCGGACCAACGACAAGATGAGCGTCAGCTCCGAGAGAGTCTACCAAGTCGTAATGAAACGGGGACATACGCTCGATTTCGAAAAAGAACGAGTGCGTGATTTCGTATTCGAGTTGCTGAAAGCACAGGACAAGCGACTCGGTCGGATGGAGATTCTGAATCTGGAGGTTCCGACCCAAGACGACGTGCTGGCTCTCATCGAGGAATATGAGTCCGACAAAGCCCGCATCGGAGAACTGGAACAGGAAGCCGAAGAGTTGCAGGCAGAACTGGATGACCTGATTCTTCGGGATGTGTACAACCTCAATGACGACGATGTGGCAGTTGTTGAAGCGTTCTTGGAGGTCTGGTGAATATAGAAGTGGAAAATAAAAGATGTCTGGAATTGGTAATTCCGTCAAAAGTCACTGAATGGTTAGTTCATCCCATATTCTGCACCCCCTCATTTCAGTCCGATCAATTTTCCCTCTGGCGATTAGTCGATTTATTGTATGAGATTAAACAGTACCAGTCCCGACGTGACCGACAAAACTCCAACCGGCATCAAAACAGCCACAGAGAGCATAAAACGCGCTCTTTCGCCGGTTTCAGATGGACCTAACGAGACGACGATTGGGGACAGGGCACCTGCTGAGCCGGCTACACGCGTTATGATAACTATCCAACTTATTTACAAAACCGAAAGAGGGGAAAATGACGCGACCGAGATCAAGGGGTGCGGAATATGGGGTGGACGACGTGCGTGTCCGTCGCACCCGCCCGCCGCCGACGTCTGGTCGACCCGCTGGGCATATACGGGTTCGGCTCACAAGTCGCTTGCAAGCGTTCATTTTCCTCGACGGTTACCGGAGACAGAGGGCGCGAAGAGCGGGACTCTATCCCGCGATGAGCGCCCGGACACACCGGATACCCGGTTCATGCTGGCGGACGAACATCTGCGGGATGTTCGTCCGTCAGCATCACATGAAATCGCCCAGGCCGGTCTGGTCCTGGCCGGATTTGACCTCCTCCCAGGAGACATCGAGCCCCTCCAGGATACGCTCGATGGGTCCTTTCAGTGTCTTGTCGAGCATCTTCTCCCAGTCGATCTCGAACTCCTCGGGGAGCTGGTCGGCGTAGTCGAAGCAGATGACGTCGGGGTCGCGCTTGAACTCCCGGTACACCGGGTCGTTCTCCAGCTCCGGGTTCTCCGCCTCGACACGCCGGAAAAAGCCCGCGTGCACGCGGTCGAGGTAGATCCGCTTTGGCTTCGAGCCACGCTGGAAGTTCGTCCCCAGCACCCGGTTTGCGTACTTCGCGCCACGGACCTGCGCCGTGTCGGTGTCGTAGTTGTCCAGTCGCTTGCCGATGCCGCCAGGGATACCGATCTCCTCGGGGTCGACCTCGCCCGTCTGGAACCCGTCGATGACCTCCGTGACGTACTCCTTTATCTGTTCGAGGTCCTCGCCGGTCACGATCTGCTGGATGACCTCGAGTTGCACCTCCTTCGTGATGGGTGCGATATCCGAGCGCTGGTACTCGAAGCCCGTGATATCGATATCGTCGACGTCCTTTCCCTCCTTCCAGACGATGTGACCGGCGTAGCGCTTCTTCTTGCCGGCCTGGAAAAAGCGCCGGTAGAGTTTCTCGAACTCGATCTCGAAGCGGTGCTGGGTGGCGTTGAGCCTCTCGCGGGCGAACTCGTCGTAGGCCCCGTTGATGCGCTCCTCTATCTCGAACGAGCGCTCGATCGCCGCCTCCTTTGTCGCCTCGTTTCCCATACTTATCATGATACTGTCGGTATCTCCATATATAACATTCTTATCAATTTCGTTTGTAACCTCCTGTGTGAAATCTATCACATCTCTGCCAGTTGCGGTGACGGCCGCGCCCATCTCCCGGTCGTAGAGGCGGAATCTATCCCACCCCAAAACGCCGTACAATGATTGCCCAACCGCCTGAAACCTCCCGTTTCTGCCGGCAAGCAGCGTGTGGTTGTCTTCGACTGTCACACAGTAGACACCATCGTCGGCCTCACTCTGCGACCCGCTCCGGTGCATCCGGAACGAGTTCCTGGCGTTCTCGGTGCAGTGTATGCGCCACGAACCGCTGTCTCGCCTGTAACTCGCGGTCAGACCGAGATGCGTACAGAGGCGCAACACGTCGTCACGCAGACGTTTACTTGAGGTGGTGAACCGCCACGAATTGGGCTGTCGGTCGCCATCGCCGGCGACAAGCGTATCGAGAAATCCCCGTTTCTGTTCCTCGCCTGCTTCGAAGACGAACTCGGGAATCCGCTTCTCGTGACTCGTTTCGCCACACGCGTCGCGGAGATACTCGCCGAACAACTGTGAGGTGAACTGATAGCTCCGGTTGTTCACGTAGTAGTCGAACCCCATCCGGTCGAGGAGTTGGCCGATACGGGTCTGCTCGCTCTCGCCGCCATCGGTAACTGTGGCCGTCTGGGCAATCTGGACGGTGGTCGACGACCCGCGGAAGTTCTCTCCGAATTGCTTTGACTCCGACGTGTACACGTTCCCCTCGGTGATGTGCCAGGCCAGCAGTTCGTAGAAGTCGTTGCTGTTGTAGGTTCGTGGAGTCCACTTTCGGTTTGCCTCGCTGTGGACGTAACTTTGCTCACAGACTGATTCGATGTACGTCCGGTGTTCCTCGAACTGCTCCGGAGTAAAGACGTACCCCTCGACGCCGAGGTCGTTTTTCAGCCTCGTAGGTGGTTCCCATCCCAGTTCTGCCGTGAACGTGTGTCCATGAACTGAGGGACGGACCCATACCTCGTACTCGCCGTCGAGCAGTCGTGTGAGGTCGATTCTCTCGACGGGGTCGCCGTGGTCGAACCCCCAGTCGTGGGGCATCTCGTAGTGACAGTCGTCGTATAGCTCTCCCGCCTCAACAAAGTCCCACTCCTTCTCGGTCACACCGTTTGTGTCGTCTTCCCGGACGAGCATCCGGTGGTTGGGCGTCACGCGGAAATCGATGTTGCTCGTCTGGATGTCCACCAGTTCGCCGTCGTACTCGGGGTAGGCGTGTGTCTCGACGACTGGCTTGACCTCCATCTCCATCGTGTCCGGGTCCAGCGAGTACACCTCGTCTCCGACCGCCAGGTCGCGGATGTCCCTGACCCCCTCGGGTGTCAGCACCTCCGTGTCCGGC
>JAQCNK010000319.1 GCA_028275075.1 Haloarcula sp.
TTCATCGGGGGTATCTATCGGCGACGGGTGGAACAAGTAGGTGACTGCGACGGCCAGTTGCCCCGCTGCGACGACCCCGTACCCGGCGTCGAAACCATCGCCCGAGCCCAAGTGGCCGAGTCCGAGGGCTCCAAAGCAGACAGCCAGGAACGCGAAGGCCGCGGCGAAAAATGAGCGACGCCTCATGAGTCCAAGCAACAGATCCACACTACTTTTTGCTTTTCTTCATACTGTCGGCTGTAACATCACGGCAGCAATCGCCCAGCCCGGGGTGGGCGATTATCTCCACGTACGTACCCAACAGTATCAGCCGTTCCGACTGGCCCACGGCCCGATACCGGCGAACCGGCCCAGTAGCCAACCGGCGGCAAACGGCGCGATGATGGCCAGACAGCCCAGCCCGACCCACCGCGCGGGCGGCGGCTGGGTGGCCAGATAGACGAGATAGACTGTCCCCAAGACGGGGACGAGTCGCGACGAAGAGAGAAAATCGAGCAGCGACATCTACTGGCCCCACAGCCGAGTCACCGACTTATTCGGCATCCTCGACCGCCTCCGGATCGACGACTTTCTTGCCGGTCTCCATCGGGACGACGATCTGGTCGGGGTCCGCCCATTCACGGTCGAGTTCGTCGCCACTGTAGAGTCGGTCCAGAAAGACCGCGAGCGAGGCGATCTCCGAATGGGGTTGATTCGTCACGCCGACGTTGTAATCGGCGCGTTCATACACCTCAAACGAAACTTTTTCGGCGCCCACAACGATCAGCAGTGGCTCGCTTTCGTGAGCGGTCCGGATATCGGTTTCAACGTCCTGAATCCGCTCGCCGTACATCGTCAGATGGACCACTGTCCCATCGAACTCGCGGATAACTCGCTTGGGCTCCTCGGTCGTCTCCACGTCAAACGGGCCACCGAAGCGGTCGGTGATATCGACGACGGTGTCCGCTCGGCTGCTGGCCGCTCCAGCGAGCAGTACGCGGTCGGCGCCCAGCGCCCGCGCAGTCAGCCCGACATGCGTGGTGATCCGCTCGTCCCGGCCGGGACGGTGGCCCAGTCGGAGAACCGTCACGTCCGGCGTTTCTCTCATTGGCTCTTCGCGTCTTCGATAGCGGTCCGGATGGGTTCGTACGCTATCTCGTTCCACTGCACCTCGCTGTCGTCGACGAACACTGTCGGTGTCGCGCTCACCCCACGATCCTGACCGTGTTGTCTGGCCGCCCGGATGGTATCGTCGTACGTTCGGTCGGTTGCGGCCTGCCGGACCGTCGTCCCATCGACCCCGATGTCGTCTGCTAGCGAGGCGTACGTCTCTGGGCTGAGGTTCGATAGGTTTGCGAACAGTGCCTCGCTGTACTCGAAGTACGCTTGCGCTCCCGCGGCGGCCTGGACTGCGCGGGCGGCATTTGCGGCCTGCCAGGAGACGGTCTCGTCGACCGGGATGGGGAAGTCGTAGAACTCGTATCGGATCGTCCCCGGTTGGAGATACTCGCTCGCGAGCTGTGGAACCACGTCGAGCGAGTAGGTCCCACAGTGGGGACAGGCGTAATCCTCGTAGACGGCGACAGTCACGTCGGCGTCGGGGTCACCGGCCACTGGCGTGGGGAGCGTCCCGTCCGTGTTCGGGGTCGCCGTCGAGGCATTATCGTCGAGTTCTGGCTGTGCAGACGGGTCTGAACCACCGGACGAACAGCCGGCGAGGCCCGCAGCGACGGCGGCACTCCCGGCGACGAACGCGCGTCGAGTGAACCGTGTCATACCGTACGGTGGCCGGCGACGGTATATAATGCCACTGTCATCGCCGTATCGCAACGCTATTTGTCGGCGGTAGTCCAGTTAGGCTATGAATCTGCAGGACAAGCGAATTGTCGTCGCTGGAGGCGCCGGCTTCATCGGCTCACATCTGGTCGACCGACTCGTCGCTGACAACGACGTGCTGGTTGTTGACGACGGGTCGAACGGAAAAGACAGATGGGTCCACGACGACGCCGAGTTCATGAGCGGCGACCTCACGGAGGAGTCGGTCGTTGCGGACGCTATCACGCCAGAGACGGATCTCGTCGTCCATCTGGCCGCCTCAAAGCTCGTCGACACAGACGCGCCGCGACAGCAGTTCACCGACAACAGCGAGATTACGTACAATATCCTCGAACGGATGGAGACGGTGGGCGTAGAGAAACTCGTCTTCACCTCCTCCTCGACAGTGTACGGGGAAGCGCCGCGACCGACGCCCGAAGATTACGCGCCCTTAGAGCCCATCAGCGTCTATGGGGCGACCAAACTCGCCGAGGAGTCACTCGTCTCCACCTACGCCCACAGCCACGACCTCCAGTCGTGGGTGTTCCGTTTTGCCAACATTGTCGGTCCCCGTCTGCGCGGTGCTGTCATCCCCGATTTCGTGGAAAAACTCCGCGAGGAGCCAGACTCGCTGACGATTCTGGGCGACGGCCGCCAGGAGAAGTCCTTCATGCACGTCTCCGAGTGTCTGGACGCGATGGTCTATGCGATTGAGCACGCCGACGACGCCCACAACGTGTTCAACCTCGGGACCAGAACGACCACGTCCGTCGACCGCATCGCCGATATCGTCGCCGACGAGATGGGTCTCGACCCGACGTACGAACACACCGGTGGCGACCGCGGCTGGACCGGTGACGTGCCGCGGATGCGGCTCTCAATCGAGAAGCTGGCCGGCTTAGGCTGGGAACCAGCACAGTCGAGCGACGATGCGGTCCGCCAGTCTGCCAGAGAATTAGTTGGGGAACTCTGAGGACGACCAGTGGGTATTATATAGACGGTAAAACAGTGCCAGATATGGATATCAGCTCACGACTGTCCGCTATCGGGATTGAGCGGGCCCTCTTTGCGGTCGGTGCGATCATCACAGGAGCAGTGACGGTGCTCGCATTTCAGAGCGGCAACGACAACCAGGGTGCGCTCTTTGCCGCCTTCGCGATCTATCTCGGCGGCGCCGCGACACCGGTCATCAAGGAAAACGTCCCCCAATACAAGCGCACGGGCGCTATCGCACTGGCTGGGGTCGGCATCGCAGCGTCGGCCATGGGAGTCCAGTCCCCGCTCCCGGTGCTGTTCATCGTCGGCGGTATCGCGGCGATTTTGAACCTGTTTTAATCTACCGTTGGTTGTACTGGTTTACTCCAGTTTCCGCTCGGCCTCGGCCACCGTCGTCGCTGTCTTCCCTTCGTAGCCAGCCTGGCGCGACCGCCGCTGGAAGGCGTTCTCGGTCGTCTCGTGTCGGATTTCGTAGCTCGCGTCAGCTTTTTCGCCCGATTTCGAAGTCGTGGACATGTACATTGTATATTCATGGATTTACTAATAAAACACTGGTGCCAACATTGTAGGTATTGGTTCGTTAGCAGCAGTATGTCTGATACGGTCCCCGGTACCCATTTGCCCGTCGGTTGCCAACGCCCGGTCGTGCAAGTCGTCGGATATCGTGCCCGGGTGAAAGATCACGCTGCTCTCCTGCTTGCATCGGACGGT
>JAQCNK010000059.1 GCA_028275075.1 Haloarcula sp.
GCGACGTCGACACTCACGTCCAGACTCCCGCCGAACGCGACAGCAGCCGGTTGCCCGTCGAGCACGTCGACACTCACTGTGCTGGCGTTCCGGAAGTTCACCGGGTCGGTGTCGTCCGCGACGAGTCGGGTCCGGGACTCGACGCCGAGCCCGCGCAGGGTCACGTTGGCCGGGTCGCTCGTGGTGTGGAGCGTGTAACTGCCACTCTGGTCGGTGCTGGTCAGGGCACCGGCCTCGCTCGTGACGACTGCGCCGACGACCGGGTCGCCGTCGCTGTCGGTCACCTCACCCTCGACGGTGAGGCTGCCGTCCACGATGGCGTCGGTGGCGGCGGTCACGTTGATGATACCGGTGCCGTAGCGGATGTCACGGCCGTAACGCGACGGAAACTCGGTGTCGGGTTTCTCTGCCGTCTCCGCGAGTGCGTTCCGTATCAGCGGTGCGGGCGTCTCCCCGTCGGTCGCAGACTGGATGAGCGCGACCGCACCCGCAACGTGGGGTGCAGCCATCGAGGTGCCTCCCCCGAACGAGTACGTGGCTGCCGGGTCGCCGATGTCACCGCCAAGCGGACCCGAACTCAGCACGCCAATACCGGGTGCACTCACGTCGGGCTTGACGTACTGTCGCGGGTAGAACTCGGGGTACTCGGCGGCCCCGCCGGCAGAGGTGTTGTAGTCGACGCTGAACCGGTCGATGACGGCCCCACTCGAGAGGTCAGCGATGTCGCGGGCCTCGTTCGAGGCACCGACCGAGAGCACGCTGAACTCTGCACCCGGCGTCCGCACCGGACCGCCGGCGTCACCGGCGCCCTCGTTGCCGGCCGTGCCGATAACAACAGTTCCGGCAGCGAGTGCGGTCTGTGCCTGCTGTCCCATCAGCAGTTCCAGCACCGAGTCCCCGGGGCTCTCTATCGGTAATCCGAGGCTCATACTCGCCACGTCCGAGTCCTGCTCGACTGCGAACTCGACCGACGCGAGGAGGTCCTCCACGGCGATGCTCTTTCTCTCGCCGACTTTTATATTGATCAGCGACGCGTTCGGTGCGACACCGTACCGGGGCACGTCACCGGCGGGGTCGGCCGCACCCGTCGCGGTTCCTGCGACGTGCTCACCGTGGGCCACTTCGGTCGGCTGTCCGAGCGTTCCGGTGGTCACGCTGCCGTTCTCGGCGACGGCCTTTATTCCGAACTCGAGGTCGGGGTGACCTGCCTCGGGGTCGCTGATACCGTTGTCGATTATCGTGACGGTCGTCCCCTCGCCCGAGGCGCTGTACTTGTCCTCGAACCCCGGCACGTCGATCTGCCGGAGTCCGTAGGTGAAATTCTGTGTCTGGTCGGCGCTCACGTTCGACTCTGTCTGAGCCTGGACCGACGACGGGCGAGTCATCTCGGTGTTCGGGGCGACCCTGGTGACGCCGTCGATTGCGGCGAGGTCAACCGGGTCGACGGTCTCCAGGTCGACACGGGCCGAGACCACGTTCCCGACCCAGAACGTGTTGCGGACCGTCACACCCTCCATCGCCGAGGCGGCCTCAACAACCGGTCCGAGTGTCGCCTCGGAATCGGCCCGCAGGGCCGTTGCGTTCACCTGGCCGGCGGTGACCGCCGAATCGCTGATATCGCGCTCGACGAGCAACAGCGCCACCGTCGTGCCCTCGCGGTCTGTCAGGTCCTCGGAGACGACCGCCCCAGTGTCCGTCGGAAGGGCAACACCGGGCCTCTCGGCCAGTGCCGCGCTGTCGGCGCTCGGGTCCCCGTGTGCCTGGAACCCTACCGTTGCGGTGGCCGCACCGGCGGTGACTGCCGAGAGTACCAGCACCGCTCCGAGAAGTAGCAGCTGGATCTGCCGGGTTGCTGTTTGGTCTACACTCATCTGTTTGTGTCCCCAACCACACACAGCAACGGACGCTGACGCCTGATTCTGTCCTCATCACAGAGCATAGTCTTCTGTGTTATATTCTGTCCCACAGAGACCAACGGTTCTGTTGGCGCCTTCGGCACTGTCCCTCTCCAGGACAGGTCACTGACCGATTGGCACACACCCCCACTGCGCTCGGTGCCACGGATAGTATCTGCGTCGGGTATTGACATTGCCAACTCTATCCAGCTACACACTAATGAGAGGGGCCGGGGGGTTTCACCACCAGAAACAGGCCACCGGGGTTTCGTTCCGACGAGAGAGTCGGCTTCGATATATCCAATCCCACGAGATATCCGGCTAAAAACATACCCGGTCTCCGGGCGACAGGTGTTCCAGTGTAACTAAGCCTGTACACGCTATTGTCGCAACTCCCAGCGTAGACGGTATGGCCGGTGGCGTCTTGATGTACGAAACCCGTGCGCTCGGGAAGGAACTCCCGGATTCGTCAAGGTCGACAACTGGGACCGGTTGGCCGACGCACTCGCGGCGCGAGGTCACGACTAGGGCGCAGTGTTCCACCTGCCGGAACTCGACGAGTAGGACCGCGACTGTTCCTCGTTTCCACACACCAAGCGTGGCGGTCTTGAAGCGGGCGGGCGGTCAGAGTAATCCACGGAGGCGTTGTACAAGCCGACGTATGAACCCAGGTTTGAGAGTGGTCGTCCGTCTCCCCCCGCTTGATCGAGCCGTCTGCTGCGACATCGGGGGAAGACTCGTATTCGGGTTGTTTCGAGCCGTACGTTCTGATTTCTTCGCTGTCCATCGCATCGAGGGCGGTAGTGCTCTCGGACTGGCGTTCCAGTTTGGTGTCAGACATCGGTGTCAGAATCTCGTTCCCACACTGCCGACACTGGGCGGGATTCTCGGTGTGGACTGTCCCGCACTGCTTGCATCTCCAGTTCATGACTCAATACTGTGTTCGGGGGACTCGACGGTGGGTATCATTCGGATGTCGGGGGGATAATTTTGTTCCCGAACCGGCGCGGGCCTGTTCTCTCTCTCCCCTGTTGCAACGCTCCTTCGGGCTCGGGCGCGTGCTATAACTCTCATCAAACATCTGAGGCTGTCTCTGTCGAGCGTTAGCTAAGACGCGACAGCGTCGACGAACTCGACAGCCATCTCAACCCCCGCGTTCGGGAGCATACCAAGGAACACAGCCAACACGAGTTCGTCGCCGTCTCGTCACCCCCGACCTGCAGATCATGGCTGTCGATGTTTCTGTGCTCGAGACAGTACTCTCTGAGTTATGTGCTCTCGGAGGAAACAGTGAGGTATGCAATCCAATGCAACCACGATCGCTGGTATCGTCCTCGCAATCCTCGTGCTCGGGAGTCTCGCTGTCGGCGGTGCTGCCGCCGCGGATATCGTGTCAGTCCCATCGGTGTCACTCCCGTCGCTGTCGCTTTGACTGCCAGTAAGACACACCTCGAACTTTCTTTGAGCACAGAGAGCTCTCCCCAGAGCTCCGGGGCTGACGACGCGACTGTCCCCCACTCCACGCGGCGAGCGTGGCAGCCCGAAAGGAAATAACGAAGATAGAGCCGGCGACAGAGAAGATCAATGTAATTGAAGACTCAGAGGCCTTCTGAAACTTCAATTTCGTATCTCGCGATGCGGTCAGGATCCGTCCCAAGGTATACACAGTCAAACTCCCACTCGCGACCGGCCGCAAGGTCGGTCACGTTATCTAATCCATCAGCTATTTGAGTTCCATCACCATCAAGAAATACGGCTGTGGCCTCAACATAATTCAACTCGCTATCGGTATTGTTGACAGCGGTACCACGGATACCTGATGAGAATTGCTCGCTGTAGAACTCGTGATTAAGGACTTCAACGTTGGGTTGATCGTGGTTACTACTGTCCCCACCGTTGCTAGCACTATCATCCCCACCGTTGCTATTGTCATCGTTACTATCATCTGTATTACCCTCCCCAGAGTCGCTGGAATCGTCTGATAAACACCCGGTGAGGGCGAGGGCACTGACAGCTGCTCCGGTGGTTGTGAGGTATTGTCTTCTATTCATGCTCACATCAATTGTAGATTATAAGTGTTCGCGTCAAATTATAAAATTTGAAATTCTCATAACTCGGTTGTAGCGACTGCTGAATATGCGGCCGTATGCGGCCCGAACCACTGGAGGGCGGCGCGACTCCCGGGCGAACACCCCCCGCTGAATATCGCTCACTATCACCGAGAACAAGCGGTCACGCGGGGGTTGTCGGATTGTCCTCAACGTACTCCCGGACCTGCTCGCGCTTCTCGTCGGTGTTAATCGGTTCACGCGTGAACTGCTTAACATCCGGGTCGTTGGCAACCTCAGACACCAAACCCTCAGACACCCCCAGGTCGTCGGCAATCGCCTTTGCGTGTCCTCGGACACGCGGGGGTCCTCCATGAGATTGGTTGCCTCCATGCGGTATTCGTTTTCCGGCGGTCGGCGTCTGATAGCAGTCATGCGTCTCACCACGCATAGATGCACTCCTGCTATCACACCGACTCGCGTGCGTGAAGTCCAATTCCGGTTAGATTCGAGGTGGGTCGACGACTGTGGCGTGGTCGAACTCTCCGACTTCACGACTGCCACGCGACACTACTGACTGTCCCCGTCACCGAGTTGGTCCTCGACGGCCGCCAGTCGCGCTTCGAGATCGGCAATGCGTTCGTCCTTCTGCTCGCTGTCGGCTTCCAGTTCGGCGATGCGTTTGTCCTTCTCGGCGAGTTCGTCCCGAGCCTCGGCCAGTTCCTCGCGCGTCTCGTCGAGTTCCGTCGACAGTCCCTGAATTGCGGCCAGCGCCACGCCGTCGGCGTTGATCGAGTTGATGTGTTCGTCGCTACTGCCCACGTCGAAGGCATCGTGGAACTCCTCGGCCATCGGGCCGATGTGGGTCGTGCCTGCGCCGTCCTCACTCTCGTACTCCCACGTGGCAACCTCCATCGACTCGACGCCGGCGAGTGCCTCGCGTGGCTCGACTGGGTCGATGTTGGTCTTGACCGTGCGGGTTGACGTGGTTGTCCAGCCAGCCGAATCACTTGGGATGTACGTGACCTTCGGATTGGTGACTCCGCCGGTGATGAACCGGACGCCGTCGTCCGCACTTACGCTGAACGTGTTTGGGCCCGTTGGCTCACCGCTCGCGTTGGAAACTGCTGTGTCCGAGGACAGTCCGTTGCCACCATTGAGGTTCGGAATATCGTGATACTCTGTCCCGTCGTTCCAGACGAACGAATTGGTGCTCTCAGCCGCCCCGCGTGAGCCGCCCGGCACGGTCGCACCCCCGGCGCTGGCCGTGTTGTCCCCGCCGCCGCCGACTGTCGCGCCGCCGTTTGCAGTGTTGTTGAGTCCACCTGCCACCGTCGCCGCAAGATTGCTGGCTGTGTTGTCTGCCCCACCCGCAACTGTCGAGTCTAACCCGTCTGCAGTGTTGTTGGTCCCACCGCCGACCGTTGGAGCACCAACACCGCTGCTCGCCGTATTGTCCGTGCCGCCGCCGACGGTCGCGTTATTACTGGCCGTGTTGTTCCGGCCGCCGCCAACGGTCGCGTAATCGCCATTGGCTGTATTCTCATTGCCGTTGGTAGCCCCACCACCGCCGATGACGACACCCGATGCGTTGTTATTTACCGTGTTGTTGGGGTGCCCGGCGACGACGTTGCCCCCCGTTTCGCGGTTGCCGATATCGGTGCCTGGCACGCCCAGCTCCAGCACCCGGGTACCGTCGTCGGTTTCGAGCCGTAGTCCGGCCCCCGATGGGGAACCGACCGCGTTGCCACCCGGAACCAGCGTCCCACTGCCGTCAATGTACGTGACGTTCGGACTCGATACACCTCCGGTAATGAATCGGAACCCATTGGTTACACTCACGCTGAACGTGCTCGCGCCCGTGACGGGTTCGCCATCGACTGCCGTGTTCGAGGGGAGTCCATCGTTACTGGTGTTCGGGATGTTGTGGTATCTCGTATCGTCGTTCCAGACAAACGAACCATCGTTCTCAGCCGCGCCACGCAGGCCGCCCGGAACGGTCGCACCCGCGCCGCTCGCCGTGTTGTCTCGCCCACCGCCGACGATCGAATTATTGCCGATTGCCGTATTACCACCGCCACCTTTCCACTCGGCGGAAGCACCGAAGGTGACAGCACCGTTGTCAATGCCCATATACTCTCCCAGCGCAACTGAGAGTGTATCACCGTTGCCAATAGAGTCAGGGTTGATTCCGTCACCGCCCGTAAGACTGCTGATGCCACCACCGCCGCCACCGCCTCCACCGAAAGAGAACGTCTCCGTCCACGAACTGCCGTCAGCCAGGTAGACTACCCCCGTATCGGTGTCGAGATACTTCGCACCATCGACTGGGTCGTAATTATTACTACTGGGTGGGCCTGCGTCACGCAGTTCAATGTCCGCGTCCAACGCCTCAAAGTTGGCATTAAGCAGTTGTCCCCAGTCCTGGGTTCCTTCCTCCGGCCGGTTGTAACCGTGGTTTGGCGTGTCCGTCATAGCCACCGACTTGAACGTTGATAATAAATAGTGGCGGTGGTGCAGAAGTCTTCACAAGGAAAGCGGTAGGACGAATTTGATGTGTCTACGACCAAAGCCGTCCTACCAGATACCGATACGGTCGAACAGGTCTTCAAAGCACTGGAGACAGAGACGACAGCGCTGTTTGAACACCTTGATTTCTCCTTTCTCGTGGACCTTCCCGTGTTCGCCCCCGATTCAAGGGGGCGAACACGGGTCCACGAGCCGCCAGAGTTGCTGAAAGGTGTCCTTCACTGCTTCTACAACGATATCTACGGACTCCGACCAATGGCGTGAGAACTCCGGAATGAAGATGTTTGGCGGCAATGTGGGTTCGAGCGCCCACCGTCCCGGTGGACGCTCTCACGGTTCATCACTGATTTCGCTCTCGTCGCGGAAGACATCTTCATCAAATTGGTGCATGAGCTTGCCGAGCAGGTCCCGCTCGGCAAGCTCTTTCGCATCGATGGCACCGACATTCCCGTCGATCAGCGTGATGATGACGCAAGCTGGAACTATGACCACAGCGAAGACGAGCACTACTACGGTTACGGCTGTCGTGTCGTGACCGCGTCAAACAACATTCCGGTCGCAGCAGCGTTTACTCCAGCAAAGAAAGTTGATCAGGAAATGGCGATGCGCGTCACGCGTGACGCGCTCGCCGTTGATACTCCACGCTGGTTCCTCGGTGATTCCGAGTTCGATATGCTGGGGTGGCACGACTGGCTGCTGGAGCAGTCAGTCGTGCCGATATCGCCGTACAATCCACGAAATACAGAGGATTCGCCAGACATAGAATACCGCGTCGAAGAGCGAATCAAAGAGCACAGCGACACCGTTCGTCTCTGGCAACGCCAACTCGACGAAACATATGCAGAACGCTC
>JAQCNK010000329.1 GCA_028275075.1 Haloarcula sp.
CCCGACTTTCATCACTCAGAGATGACAGAAACACCGAAGTGAGAGGTCAGGACCCTCATTTTCTTCATCTTTGCCAACAAGAATGCACAAAATCTAGCTTGGCTTCCTCAAATTCGCTGGCTGCTCGCTTGGGGTGCGGAATATGGGGTGGTTTGGTCAGGTAGCAGAATTTCCATAGGTGCCGGCTGTAACTACGTGGAGATGATCTCCCACCCCGGGCTGGGCGATTTCTTCCGTACTGTTACAGCCGACAGTATTACTCTCGGTGGGTCGGCGCGGCCGCCTCGACGACCTCGCAGGCCAGCGTCTCGAAGTCAGCCTGTTCGGGGACGATATCAACACGAATCCCTAGTGATTCGGCTGTTTCCTTCGTGGGAATCCCTATACTGCCGACGGTCGCATCTTCCAGACCTTCGAGGGCAGCGTCGCGGAGTTCGCGTTCTTCGGCGGCCGCAAGGAAGTGCTCGACGGTCAGCGAGGATGTAAAGAGGGCGGCATCGAGGTCACCAGCGGCTGCGAGTTCGACAGAGCTGCCAGAGTCGGGCGGTCGAACCAAGCCGTAGAGGACGGTCTCGTGGACGTAGGCGCCGGCCCGTTCGAGGCCGTCGGTCAACACCGCGGAGCCGTGGTCCGACCGTGCGACTTCGACGCGGGCGCCGGCCACCTCGTCGGACAGTGCATCGACCAGACCCGTAGAGGAGAACTCCTCGGGCACCACGTCCACGTCGTAGCCCGCCTCACGCAGCGCTGTCGCGGTCGACTCGCCGATGGCACAGACGCTCCCCGTGCCGGGCTCCCAGTCCGCGTCGGCGGCCAGTTCGACGCCGGTCTTGCTCGTCAGAACCACGTATTCCGCGTCATCGCGAGGGGCCGCGTCCGTGGGTTCGACGGCGAGCATCGGGTCGGGAACGGGGTCGGCACCGAGCGACTCCAGCAGTTCGACTGCGTCGGTGAGGCGCTCGTCGTCGGGCCGGAACGCAGCGACCCGCAGCCGTGGCGCCTCCCGCATCAGGCCCCCTCCAGGAACTCGACGACGCGCTCGCGCTCGCCGGCGACCTCGCCGATGACCGTGATGGCGGGCGGTTCGATACCCTCCTCGTCGCGCACGTCGACGATCGTGTCGAGTGTCCCCGTGGCGACGCGCTGATCGGGCCAGGTCGCCCGCTCGATGAGCGCGACGGGCGTATCGGGGTCCAGGCCGTATTTCAGGAGTTCACCGGTGTAGCCGGGCAGCTTTCCGACGCCCATCAGGACGACGATGGTCCCGCCAGTGTTTGCCAGTGCCTTCCAATCGACCGCCGACTCGTCTTTGGTCGGGTCCTCGTGACCAGTGACGAAGGAGACCGAAGAGACGTAGTCGCGGTGGGTGACGGGGATACCCGCCGCTTCCGGCCCGGCGATAGCGCTGGTGATACCGGGGACGATCTCGAACGGAATGTCGTTTGCCGCCAGGTGAACCATCTCCTCGCCGCCGCGGCCGAAGACAGTGGGATCACCGCCTTTGAGCCTGACTACGACATTGCCCTGCTGAGCAGTCTCGACGAGTCTGGTGTTCGTATACTCCTGGGGGGTCCACTCACCGCCGGCTCGCTTGCCCACGTCCTCGCGTTTCTCGTCGGGGATCATCCCCAAGATCTCGGGCCCCGGAAGCTTGTCGTGGAGCACCACGTCGGCCTCTTCCAGCAGTCGCTTGGCCTTTACCGTCAGCAGGTCCGGGTCGCCCGGGCCGGAGCCGACGAGATACACTTTCCCGACTGTCGACTTGTCCGTTCTTTCGTGTGTCTCTTCACTCATCCGTCTTCCTCTCTGGCGGTTGCGGCGTCCTCAGTGGCACGTTCCGTCTCTTGCCGAGCGGCCCTGATGAGATCGTCCGCACCTCGGTCAGCGAGCTCCGCGGCGAGCTCCCGGGCAGCCGAGAGATGCCGTTCGACGGGGAGGTCACGGGTGAGTTGGATGTTCTCAGCCCCGTCCTGGGATAGCACACGGACGCAGGTCCGGACGATGCCACCGGCGAGGTTGGCGTGGATACCGATGGGTGCCACACAGCCCCCACCTAGCTCTGCCAGGATCGTTCGCTCGACAGTCGTCTCGACGCGGGTCTGGGTGTCGTCGAGCATGTCACGGATATCCTCGGCACGCTCGCCGTCGACGGCCGTCACCGCTAGGGCGCCCTGACCCGGGGCCGGGACGAACTGCTCAGGGTCGAGTTCGGTCGTGCTCACGTGGTGCGTCAACCCGGCCCGGTCCAGTCCGGCTTTCGCCAGCACGATCGCGTCGTACTCCGTATCAGGGTCGCGTTCCAGCGCCCGTCGCTCCAGTTCCGCGAGGTCGTTGAACCACGCCTCGACATCCTGTTCGTAGGGATGCTCGTAGTCGTCATCTTCGGCGGCCTTTCCTTTGCGTTCCTGTTCGGCCTCATGACGCTGTTGATGTTCGGCTTGAAGCGACGGGGCGAGCAGCTTCTCGATACGGGTGTCGACGTTGCCACGGAGCGGCTTGACGTTCAGATCGGGCCGTTCGGCGAGCAGTTGTGCTTTCCGGCGCAGACTCGACGTGCCGACGACGGCGCCTTCCGGCAAGTCGTCGAGCCCGTCGCCGCCGGGCGTCACGAGCACGTCCTCGGCTGCTGCACGTTCCGGGACGCCGGCGACGACCAGTTCGTCTGGCCGTTCGGTCGGCATGTCCTTCATCGAGTGGACGGCGGCGTCGAGGTCGCCGGCAAGCACTTTCTCGTCCAACGTATGGACGAAGGCCCCAGTCTTGCCAAGCCGGTGGATGAGTTCGTCGGTGAGCTGATCGCCCGTCGTCTCGACTTCGCTCAGTTCGACCGTGAGCCGTCGGCTCGCGAGCGAGTCGCGAACCGTTGCGGCCTGGCGAAGGGCGAGATCGGAGCCGCGTGTCGCGAGTCGCAGCGTCTCACCTGAAGTAGTCATACCCTCTCTTCGAGTGGCCGCTGTGAAAAGCACATCACTTCAGACGGAGTTTTCTGGTGGTGCCTGATACGGTCAGTTGTAAGTCATTCCCGGGAGTTGCTGGCCCCGGCCGGGCAAATCATCGGTAAATCGTTACAACCAACCGTATGAACTGGACCGGTGATACTGGTGGCTGTAACAAACCGAAGGAATTCGCCACCCGGGGTGGTGAATATCTTTACGAACGTACAGCCACCAGTATGAGTCCCGATACGGGACCACAACAGCCCATCAGAGAGATGGCCTACCACGGCTCGTCTTTCAACCCACCCGCATAGGCAGCGACGTTCGTCAGGACGTGCAGCAGGGGCGTGAGCACGAGTACGACGACCAACACGGGCGTTGTGAAGGTCATCTCGGTCCAACCGGGAGCGAGCACCCAGACACAGGCCAGTGCGCCAACAACGAAGTCTAGCTGGTCCAGTCCAGGGAAGGCGGCCCCTCGCTCGCGGCCAGTCCGGCGCTTGAGAAAGGAGGCCGCGATATCGCCCAGCATCGCCCCGAAAGCCAGTCCCAGCCCCGCAACGGGTGGAAACGTAGGTAGCTGGTGACCGACAAGCGAACTCATTGCCGGTGTGATATCGGATAGGAGCAGTGCGAGTGCGAGACCGGCGGCCGTCCCGACAACGGTCCCGCGGCGGGTCTTCCCGTCGCCGAGAACGCGTCGTCCACCCAGTGTCTGCCCGCCATCTATCGGTTTGCCACCGCCAACCAGCACGGCGACGTTGTTAGGCACGTACGCGGGCAACATCGCCCATACTGCAGTCACGACGACCCCCAGCATACTCATGTTCGCGGCGTCACGTCGCCTCCTCTTAA
>JAQCNK010000289.1 GCA_028275075.1 Haloarcula sp.
CGTCCGTGACCTCCCGTGGCTGGAAAATCATCGGTAGCTCATCACAACCGACCCGATTAGGCGTCAGCCGTGAGCGCGGACCGGACTTCGTCGATACCGTCGTGGCTCGTCATTACGGCGAGGCTATCGCCGGCCTCAATTGTGGTCTGGGGGAGTGGGATCGTCATCGACTCGTGGGCGCGACCGTGGGCGTATATGTGGGCATCACCGGGGAGGTCGATCTCGACGACGCGCTTGCCGACGACAGACGAGTCCGCTGGCACGTCGATGCTGGCGATGGAGAGCTGTTCGGTCAGGTCCGCGAGGACATTGAAGTCCCCACCCAGCAGGGCTGTCTTGGCGCCGGCGGCGCCCAGTCGTTCGGGGTAGATGATGTCGTCGACGTCAGCGGCGTACTTTTCGTATATCTCCTCGGGATAGTCGGCATCAATACGCAGGATAGTGCGACAGCCGTGTTCTTTGGCGATCATGCAGGCCGTGAAGTTGGTTTTGAGATCGCCTGTGACCGCGCCGATGGCCTCCGCCTTGTCGATGTCCGCCTGCTCCAGGGTGGACTCCTCGCTCCCGTCGCCGGTGACGACAGTGAATCCCGCGTCGGACGCCCGGTCGATCTTCGCCTGGTCCCGTTCGACGATAGTGACCTCGTGACCCTCGCTCTGGAGAACGCGGGCAGTCCGGCTGCCGACACGACCGTAGCCGATGATGACGTACTTCATGGCGGTGTATACGACAGTCAGCAATAAAAGTGTGAACGTGTATCATAGTGATTAGCATAGGCTATTACAGAAGAGCGCCGATCTCGGGGCCGAATACACACCGACCGCACTACTGTCGTGCAGTCGGATATACATTGATTTTTACTGGCTACGATACTGAAACCGCGACAATAGTCAGTATCAGCCCTCTTTCGACACGCGTTTACGCGGGGGCGGCCGACAACAGACAGTATGCGAGTGACGTTCCTCGGGACGAGCGGAGCCATCCCGACGACCCAACGCAACACAAGCAGTATCTTCTGTAACCGGGACGGTGACTATCTCCTCTTCGACTGCGGCGAGGGCACCCAGCGCCAGATGATGCGGTTTGGAACCGGTTTCGCCGTCGATCACCTGTTCGTGACACACCGCCATGGCGACCACGTGCTCGGGATTCCAGGGCTCTTGCAGACGTTTGATTTCAACGACCGCGAGCGCCCCATGGCCATCCACACGCCGGCGGGCACAAGGGGAAATATCAAGCAGCTCATCGAGGCCAACGGTACCACTCCCTCCTACCCAGTCCGTATCAACGAGATTTCTGCCGGCGATACGGTGCTGGACCGTCCCGAGTACGAGGTCCGAGCCATCGCGACTGACCACCGCTGTGCCTCCGTAGGGTACGTCCTCGAAGAGGATGACCGCAAGGGTGAGTTCGACCGAGAGAAAGCCGAAGTTGATCTCGGCATCCCGCCGGGTCCGAAGTACTCGAAGCTCCACCGCGGCGAGGCCATCGAACATGACGGGCGGACGATCGAACCCGAAGCGGTCGTCGGCTCCCCCCGCCCCGGACGGACGTTCGTCTACACCGGTGACACGCTGCCGACGAGCAGTGTCGTCGCGGCGAGCGAGGGCGCGGATCTGCTGGTCCACGACGCCACGTTCACCGAGGACCGTGCTGACCGCGCCGTGGCGACGGCTCACTCGACGGCCAAGGAGGCCGCTGAGGTGGCCAGCAGTGCCGGTGTCAGAACACTAGCGTTAACGCACCTTTCGACGCGGTACGCTGGCCAAGCTGACCGGCTCGGCGCCGAAGCCCGCGAAGTCTTCGACGGCGAGGTCGTTGTCGCCGAAGACGGGTTAGAACGGCACGTGAAGTTCCCCAGCGATAGTACCAGCTGATTCGTTCTGTCGACCCGTATAGCCAATGAGATACAACGCGCGTGTGACCACAACGACGTTTGGACCGGTACAGTCATTCCGTACCCGCCCGCAACGGCCGGTATGGAACTCGCACACGTCGCAATCTGCGTTTCGGACCTCGATCGAGCCCTCGACTTCTACGGTGCGCTCGGCTTCGAGGAGACCCACCGCTTTACGCTCTCCGGCGTCGAGAACGTCTATATTGGCGCTGACGACCCAGACGAGGAGGGCGACGGAGCGGCTGTGACCAATCCCGCGGACAGTGCGAGCAGCGGCGACCTCCAGTTGCGCTACAACCCCGACCGCACTACGCCCGTCGCGCCCTCCCGTGCCGATACCGATCATATCGCCTTCAGGGTTGACGACGTCGAAGCGATGTTCGCGACGGCGCTCGACGCCGGTGGGTCGGTGGTACTAGAACCAACGGAAATCGAGCCAGCCGACGCCTACGCCGCCTTCGTCGAAGACCCAGACGGGTACACCCTTGAGTTTTACAGGTGACTGTATACGGGTCGACAGAACGATTAATAGAGCCAGACCCCGGCGAATATCTATCAGTGTCGACCCGTATAGCGCCCGAGAAGCGACACCTGTGGCGGCCCTGCAAGCAGTATATCACGGCCGGCAGGCTGTACCGCGGTCCCAACTCTTCGGGACCTCGCGCACAAGCCAGCAAGCTGGGCTCACGGAGAGGCGACAGCCGCGGGAAGAGCGGTCATATTGCACAGCAGAACTTTCCGTTTTGCGGCGATGAGAACCGTGGCACGCCAGAGCTGGGATTTGAACCCAGAATCCCAAAGGGAACACGCTTTCCAGGCGTGCGCCTTACCAGATTCGGCCACTCTGGCTCGCAGTCAGGAGTGCGCGGTCCGTCGGTTAATGGCTTTCGTTTCCGGGCAGTCGATCCTGCGCTGCGTGGCTGAGCACTGTGGCACCAACTAGCACGCCGAGGGCGACGCCCGCTTTCGCGGCAACAGTCACCCGCTGGCCGGTCGCCAGTTCGTACCCTTGCAGGAGAACGAGGAAGGCAAGGCCGCCGACCACGCCCCATAGCAGGCTGGATTTGTTTGGCCCCATTAACAATTGGAACTATTTACACACCGACCGCATTGCATCTTGTGGTCGGGTGTGCAGTATACGGGTCGACAGAAGCCCTGATAGATATTCGCCGGGGTCTGGCGAGCCGAATTCTATCAATCGTTCTGTCGACCCGTATAATTTTCAATGGCTACGATCCTTCGCCGCGACGGCCTCGATTTCGACGGCGACACCCTTCGGGAGCGCGTCGACGCCGACAGCCGAGCGGGCGGGCGGTTCGTCGTCGAAAAAGTCGGCGTAGGTCTCGTTCATTTCGTCGAAATCATCGATATCGTCGAGAAAAACAGTTACTTTCAACACGTCGCCCAGTCCGGCGCCGGCTTCCCTAAGAACTGCGTCGATGTTTGCCAGCGCCTGTTCGGTCTGGTCGGCGACCGGTGCATCGACAAGCAGGTCGCCGTCAGGAGTGAGCGGGATCTGGCCAGCGGTAAAGACGAGCTCGTCGGTGGTGGTGGCCTGGCTGTACGCGCCGACGGCGGCGGGCGCGTCGTCGGTGTGGATGATCTCTTTCATACCACTGCTCGGGTAGGCGAGAGTGATAAAGCCTCAGATGGACCGTCGGAGTCTCGTCCCGGTATCGCCGGCCGACTGGGTTGCCGATCACCACAGCAGTCCGTCTCATACAGCCGGCAGTATCAACCATGGCCAATCGGAGCCGGCGACGGGAGATTCACCCGGCGTTACGACAGCGAGAACGGATCCACCGACACGGCCCCGGCACACCACTCCTCACAACGGTGGCCAACCGCTGCAACCGGC
>JAQCNK010000338.1 GCA_028275075.1 Haloarcula sp.
CAGCGACGCCGCGACGGGGTGAGTAGCAGTGCTGACAGCTGACCTCGCACGCTCGCGGACACGTGATGGTGAAGTCCGCCCGCTGTTCATCGATATCTCCGATGAGCGGTATCGGTCGACTGCGGCTACACTCATTGATATCTTTGAGAACCACCTCGGCGAACCAAAGGGGGATCTCGAAGCTGCCATCGACGACCTAACCGTCGACAATACCGACTACAAAATCGTCCAGGGACTGGCGAAGCTACTGAAAGACGAGTGTGAGTTCGAGCAACAGGCTGCAGTCGACCCTCAAGAGATCCGCCAGCGACTGTTCGAACGCGCGAACGAGCAGTATCCAATCGTGCGCCAACCCACGCTCGGGGAGGACACACAGAAACTCGAAGTGTACAGCGCTGTTGCCGACGACCTCGGCATCTCTCTCGAAGACTGTTACCGTGGGATGTACGCGGATTTAGACGATAACAAGCTCTTGGTTCGATTCGGTGATCAGACCCTTGAGGACTACGGTACTGCTGAGACCACGTCGACGACGAAGCTGACGGGCAACAGCAAGCAGGCCTACGACCAGACAGCCCAGACCGTTGACTGGCTGCTAGCACGGTATAATTTAGCGCTGGCCCAAGCCGTCCTCTACGACGCGTCAAAGATGCGGATTCGGGTCTGGGACCACTTCGGAACGGTGTTCAGCTACATGAAGCTGTTCGGGTTGATGCACCGGATCTATCCCATCGATGGCGACGGTACCCGCGTTTCCAGTACCGACCTTGCCGCGGGCTACGAGGCCGAACTCGACGGCCCGGCCTCCCTGTTTCGGAAGTCCCAGAAGTACGGGATTCGGATGGCAAACTTCCTCCCAGCGTTGCCGCTGTGTGACCGCTGGGAGATGCGGGCAGAGATTCTGGACGACGATACGGTCAGCGCCAGCAACCGCCTCACACTTGACCACAGCGACGGCCTCGTCTCACACTACAGCACGGGCCAGCAGTTCGATAGCGACATCGAACGCACACTCGCCCGGAAGTGGGAGCGAGCGAACACTGACTGGGCCCTCCAGCGCGAGGCCGATGTCTTCGACCTCGGCGCGGAGGTGATGATTCCGGATTTCGCCATCGAACACCCCGATGGCAGACGGGCGATTATCGAGATTGTGGGTTTCTGGACCCCGGAGTATTTGCAGTCGAAACTGGCGAAGATTCGGCAGGTCGATGCCGACAATTTCGTGCTTGCGGTTTCGGAGCGACTCGACTGTGCCGACGAGGACTTCGGGGATACGGCGGAGCGGGTCCTGTGGTTCAAAAGTGGGATTCACGTCTACGACGTGGTCGAACTGGCCGAGGCGTACGCGTCCAACAGCAACATCGAGACGGACCACAATTAACGGCGTGCAGCGTGTCACAGAAGCGTTCACAGCCGATTTACGCCCACTCATACGTCCCGTCTGTCGGTCCAGCCAGCTATATCGGTGAGAGAGCGGTCCCCCTCGACGCCGACTTGCGTGGGTTCCGATCATTCATTACAGAAGACGAGGATGTTCTGGTGGACCATCGAGGGGACAAAAGAGAACGGATAGCCGTAGACGTGAAGATCTTTCGAGGGGTCGTACCAGACGAGATTAGCCTTCATCGTGTAGCCGGCGGCCTCGATCCGGTCGGCCAGTTCGGCCGAGAGCATGTTGTAGGACTGGTCGCGGTACATGTCGCCGATGAAGACTGCGACGTAGCCGTCGGGCTTGACGACGCGGCGGAACTGCTCGAATTTCGCTTCCATCTCGTCGAGCCAGTTGGCTTTCGACTGGTGGTCGTCGCCGTCGAAGTCACCCAGCTTACTGTCGCGGGTTTCGGCCTCATTGCGGGTCTGTTCGACCTTGTCCATGTCCCAGTAGGGGACGTCTGTCAGCAGGAAGTCGACGGTGTCGGTCTCGACGTCCTCGACGAGGTCGGTACAGTCGCCGTGGCGGAGTTCCTGGCGGGTGAGGGGACCCTCCCCGCGGGCCTCGCGTTCGGCGTTCTCCCGTTCGAGCACCGTCTCGTAGATATCTATCCAGCGGTCGTTGCGTTCGAATCCGACGGCGTCGCGGTGGCCGGTACCCTCGTACTCGGCGAGTGAGGCCCCCAGTAACGTGCCACCGACACCGGCAAAGGGATCGAGTACGAGATCGCCGGCCTTGCTGAACCGCTGGACCAGTGCCAGACAGAGCCGCGGGGGTTTCTGGCCGCCGTGTTCGCTCCGCAGGTCATGCTGAAGGGCTGGCGGGTACTGCTCCGGGATGACGGACTTGGTCGCGAACTTCCACTCCCGGCCCGTGAGGTCGTTGACCCGGTTGCGCTCGTCGTAGATGCCCCGATCCTCGACGTAGCGCTGATGGTCTGCGAGTTTCCCGGTGTCGACAACCGTGCCGTCCTCGACGGGGAGCGCATCGGCCTTCGCCCGGTCTTCGTCGAAGTCGCCGTCCTCGGTGGTGAACAGACGGCTTTGCCTGTGATCGGACGACTCGTCGCTCATACAGTCCTGTTGTGTCCACCCGGTGGTTAAGTGTAGCCACTGGGGGATCACGGAACGGACGTGTGGGCGGTGGCAGTCGAGCCGGCGCCCGAAGGCGTTCTGACACAGTGCGAAGTCCAAACGCTCATCTTCGATGCCGAGTCAGATACGACCAGCAGATGGGACGCCAGCCGCCACTCGAGAGCCACCATCCCGGACCGCCGCGGTTCGTGGAACTCGGCGACCGAATCGTTGACCCCGTCTTCGTCGATGTCGAACACGGGTTCGACCGGGACAATCTCGCGCCCACGATAGCGGGGTCACCCGAACGTGACCCGGAGAACTACGATGGCGACGCGTTTACGTGGTCCGTCGCGTCCCGGCCGTCGGGGAGCACCGCCGTGGTACAGTACGCCTCGACACCGCATGACGGCCGCGATCGGTACGACCACGGACTCCACAACACCGCGGAGTTCGACCCCGACGAGCCCGGGACCTACGTCCTCGAAGTTGACGCCCCCGACGGGACCCACGAGCTGACGATACGGGTCTTCGACGGCACAACGCGCGACGAGGCAACCGATGGCATCGGCGGACCCGGGGCAGTCAGCGCCGGCGGGCCGCCACGCGTCGATCTGGACGGCCGCTACGACCCGGCGACCGACGAGTTCGTGGTCGAGTCAAATGCCGAACTCGCGCCGGACAGCCACGCCGTCGCGACGGAGCTCGAAGTCGAATTTCTCCCCCACGACGCAAGCGGGCTCGACGCGGCAGCCATTGCAGTCGAAGGGACGACGGCGCGGATACCCGCAAGCGCGCTCGACGGGCCGACGAGGCTCTTCGCAGCGCCCTTCGACGGCCGCCGCGTCGGCGTGCGCGACGAAATCCTGTTAGACCCTGAGAACAAGGCCGTCTCGCTACCCAACCGGCCGCCAGACTGGCTCGACGACGCTGTCGTCTACGAGATCTTCACGCGCTCGTTCGCCGGCGAACCCGACGGAACCACCTTTGACGTGCTGACCGACCGCGTCGAGTATCTGGACTGGCTGGGTGTCGACGTGGTGTGGCTGACGCCTATCGTCCCCGCCTGGAGTCCAACCGTCGAGACGGCCCCCGGCGGGCCACACGGCTACAGTACTGCGGACTACTTCGATGTGGCCCCGGACCTCGGAACCATCGAGGCGTTCGACGCGTTCGTCGACCGGTGTCACGACCACGGCATCCGCGTCTGTTTCGACCTCGTCGTGAACCACTGCGGCTGGACCCATCCGTTCTTCCAGGACACGATTGCGAAGCTGGGCGAGGCGCCCGAAGACCCCTCCCAGTTCCCGGCTATCGAGGCCTGGGATAGCGACTCGGAATACTTCGACTGGTTTGACCGCCAGCGAGGCGCGAACGGCCCCGACGCCGCGCCGGCCCAGACGAGTTTCTTTGGGGTGCGGCTCCAGCCCAACCTCAACCACGGCAATCTCGCACTGCGGGAACACCTGCTCGCCGCTGTGGAGTACTGGGCCGAGCGGGTCGATGGCTTCCGCTGTGATATCGCCTGGGGAGTGCCCCACAGCTTCTGGGCGGAGGTCCGCGAGCGAGTGCGAGCCATGGATTCCGAGTTCCTCCTGCTTGACGAGGCTATCCCCCGGACGCCTACCTTCGCCGCCTCGGAGTTCGACTGTCACTTCGACACGACCGGATTTACTGATACGGCTCACGCGGTCGCTCGCGGCGAGCGACCGCCCAGCGACCTGCTCGACGCCATCGAGGCACGCGAACGTGACGGCTTTCCCCGGCATACCCGGCTGCTCAACGCCACCGAGAACCACGACGAGGCCCGCCTGGCCCACGAAGCCGCCGTCGGCCACCGTGAGACGCCAGCAGCCGTCGCGCGCGCCGCGGCCGCCGCTGCGTTCACGCTTCCCGGCGTTCCGATGCTCTACTACGGTCAGGAGCGACTCATCACCGACCACGGCCAGCGTCGCGAGTTCCCCTACGCCGGCGACCCGGACAGGGCCGACGACATCGAACGAGACCCCTACAAGCGGGCGTTTATGAACTGGGACGAATACCCCGAGGCGCACCTCGATTTCTATCGAGAACTGGTTTCGTACTACCACGACTCGCCTGTCTTGGGGCCGCGTGCAGACCTCGTCCGCGCGGCGTACCGGACCGAAACACCCGACGACGTGCTGGTCTTCGGCCGCGACGCGGGCGACGAGAAACGGCTCGTCATCGTCAACTTCGCCGCCGATTCCCGGCGGGTTGATCTCCGGCCGGTGGTCGACACGACAGACCGGTTCACCGGGCGGGACGTGTCCGTCGCCCACAGCGACGACGCGGTCACCGTCGAGGTCGACCGGTTGGCGGTGCTGCCGACGCCGACGCTGTTCGACCGGGGAAACTGATACGCTCGGTTGTACCGATACGGCTAGTAGTCGTAGACGGCGGCGACGATACCGGCGGTCTGACCGACGTTCGCCATGGTCAGCCCCGCCAGGACCAGCGCCGAGAGGGTCCAGAAGACCCCGCCGACGTAGACGACAGCGCCGACGGCACTCAGCGCGCCGCCGAGGCTGTAGGCCCGCGGGCGACGGTCGAGACGCTGACCGGTCGCGACCAGACCGGCAGCGGGGACGAGCATCCAGCCGACCACAGTCACCGTCAGGAACCGCTCGACCGGCGGGGTAGCAAAGAGAGCGACGGTTCCGACGAGTGTGAGACCGAGTCCCGCCACGAGGACGCGCCGCCACTCCAGCAAGATGCCGTCGCTCATCTCCCGCCAGGAGAGGACGGTAAAGGTCGCGATGATGGCGTCCATCACCAGATGGGCGATGAGGACAGTCCTGGTGGCAAGCAACTCAAGATGGGCCGCGGTCGCGAAGCTCCATGCCAGTGGGACGAGCACGACGGGGCCGTTCTCGCGCAGTCGACGCAACATACCACACAGTTACCATCGACCCACAAGAGCGGTGTGGCTCCGACAGGGGTGGTGGCACTACGTATCACGCCCCACACCACCGGTATCGGGCGATTAGGCGATTTCGGGTGTGGGCATCGTACCGACACTGTTATGGGTCGTGCCGGACTTTCTCTAATCGCAATGGCGAAAGGAACGGTTGATTTCTTCAACGACACTGGCGGTTACGGTTTCATCGAGACTGAGGACGCGGACGAAGACGTCTTCTTCCACATGGAAGACATCGGCGGCCCGGACCTCGAGGAAGGACAGGAGCTCGAATTCGACATCGAGCAGGCGGACAAGGGTCCGCGAGCTAACAACGTGGAGCGTCTCTAACGATGGCGAAAGGCGAAGTTGATTTCTTCAACGACACGGGCGGCTACGGTTTCATCGACACTGACGAAGAAGACGAGGATGTCTTCTTCCACATGGAAGATGTTGGCGGCCCCGATCTCGAAGAGGGTCAAGAAGTCGAGTTCGACATCGAGCAGGCGGACAAGGGTCCGCGAGCGACCAACCTGGAGCGTCTCTAACGATGGCGAAAGGCAAAGTCGATTTCTTCAACGACACTGGTGGCTACGGCTTCATTGACACTGACGATGCGGACGAAGATGTCTTCTTCCACATGGAAGACATCGGCGGCCCTGACCTCGAAGAGGGGCAGGAAGTCGAGTTCGACATCGAGCAGGCGGACAAGGGTCCGCGCGCCAAGAACCTCGAGCGACTGTAAGACAGCTATCTGTCTGCAGTTCGATTTCACACCCGAGTGACGGTTCCGTCACTACGGTCGTACTCTTTACACCGGTAGCTATAGGCTCGTAGGCATATCCACGCCAGACCGTCGGCGTCGGCACCTCGGCTTGGAACGCTGTACTCGCCGCCGGCGGTGGCCGCGCAGGCGATCTGCTGATACTGTCGGCTGTCACATTACGGACGCATCCGGACCCCGGGCTGGGCGACTATCTCCACGGACGTACAGCCAACAGTATTACTCCTCGATGGGTGTGCGCCGCAACTCATCTAACTGGTCGCGCAGCCGAGACAGCTCCGTCTCAAGCTCTTCGCGACGGTCGATGAGCGTCGACAGCTCTTCGGTGTTGACCGAGAAGTCGTTCTCCAGGGCGACGTCGAGGGCGTCGGTGGTCGCGGCCGCCAGATCCGTCGAGACGCGTAACACCTCACTGGGCGTCCCACGGGACTCGTACAGCTCCTGCTCGCCCGATAGCGGGCTGTACGAGATCATCGGTGACTCGACGCTGTGGTGGTAGGTGACGGTGTAGCTCGTATCCGTGACGGGATTTAGCCGGTCCTCCGCGCGCTCCGTGCGGACGATGTTGAACGGCTCCCCGAGCGTCGGGTAGGTGTCGGCGAGGTCCCGGAGTCGGTCGGCCGCGGTCACATCTAGCTGGGCCTCGACGTCGCCAAAGAACTGCCGTGAGTTGGTGAGTGAGAACGCTACCGTGTAGAAGACAGATTCATCGCTGTCGGCGAGGTTCCGGAGCCGCTCGCGGACGTCCTCGTGGCGCCCCTCGATGGTGAGCTTCTCTAACTCCTCCAGCAGCGCCCGGACCCCCTCTTCCCGTTCGAGGAACGCCTCGACGATAGCGCCCGGCATCTCTTCGCCTTCGATATCGTCCATGCCCGTGCAAGGAAGCCACGCGTAAACAGTCTGTCGGCGGGCACACGCGTCATCCCGAAACGGCGTGTGCTTGTGAACTACCCCACCCTGCTCGCGCTGACGCGCTCGCTGAGGGTGGGGGCTTAGCGCCTGCTATCAGCTAAAAAAACACTGTGACGGTCTACTGAGTAGAGTTACCGGCCAACTGATCCTCGGCGCTCACTCAGTTCTGCGGGCGGTTCCTGATTGAAGAAATTCGGTTTCTCGATACTGTTATCATAGTCGTTCTCGAATACGTGCGTCGTTGCCGAACTCATCGGTGGCAGCAGCCACGCACGGTCGCCGGTCACGTCTCGTCCAGCATCCGCCTCGTTTTGCTCGAACTGCTCGAACTGGTCTGTCACAGTGTGATGATCGACAATCTGCACGCCGTCCGCTTGGAAAGAGTGAATCACTGCACGGTTCAGCACAAGCAATGCCTCGTCTTTCCAGAGGGTTCGGTCTCTGCTCGTATCTAGCCCCAGTTTCTCAGCGACCGTCGGGAGCATATCGTAGCGGTCTCTGTCGCCGAAATTGCGCGATCCGATCTCTGTTGAGACGTACCATCCACTGAACGGGGCGGCCGTGTAGTGGATGCCACCAATCTCTAAGCGCATGTTCGAGACCACGGGGAGATCGTACCACCTGAGTCCCAACGCTTCGAACCATTCGTATTCAGGGTGTCGGAGTCGCACCTCACCGACGGCCGACTCAGGCACCTCAAACAGCTCCGGTTCTTCATCCCGTATCTGCACGACGTGGGGCAGGATGTCAAACCTGCTCTTGTCGCTATCCCACCCGCGGGACCGACAGTACTCTGTCAGTTCGACCTCATCGGGGTCGCCGACGATGCCATCCTCGGTCTGATAGCCCGCATAGCGCAGTAGCTCATAGTTCCAGAGCCGGACTTGCCGCTCCCCATTAATTTCTGGTTTGAATATACTCACCAGTGGCTTGATATCGCCGCCGTTGCGCGCCTGTTTGAGATGCCGACAGCATGCTTCATGTACCTCACGGGCCGTCTCGCAATCACGGGCGTCGGCAACGTTTAGCTGTTGCCAGAACAAGCGTCCGATACAGCGATTACTGTTCCGCCATGCCATTTTCGCCCCGTGTTCGAGTTCGAACGGCGTATGCTCGTAGTGGCCGCGCTGTTCGATTTCGTCCGCAATCTCGTCAAGTCTGTCTTCCACTTCGGACGCCCGGCCGAGCTCCGCATAGCAGTCTCGAATGAAAGCGTCTGCCTCGGCGTAGAGTTCCGTTCTAGAGTAGTCAGGACGCGGTTCATCCATACCCGGCTCTTGTGGGGAAGTGGCTTTACGCCTGACGCTGCATACGTATCGTCGTCGCTGTTTACCGGTCATCGTCCGACAGATATGCCAACGATACCGGGAGGGGAATATACGGGTCGACACTGATAGATATTCGCCGGGGTCTGGCGAGCCGAATTCTATCAATCGCTCTGTCGACCCGTATAGACCGACGACCGGGAGAGCCGTATATATACAATGACGGCTGTCTCTGGCACAAACGTGGGAAAGATTTGTTTCAATAGCTAAACGTCCGGTAGATAGCGAGCAGGCCAACGGTGTGTGATGCTGTCGCGCCCAGTAAGGCCTGTGCGTCGGTCAACGACAACAGTGGGGTGAGCAGTTCCACGATGACGAACGGAACGACGGCGATAGCGACGATACCGATTGCCAGTCCGCGCATTACCGGGCTATCGTTGCGTCGGTAGCCCTGCAACGCCAGCCATGCGACAGCTACACCGAGGAGTGCAGTCCCGGTTGCTCCGGCCGTGGAAAGAAGCTCTAACGCACTCATTGGTCCCCCGAATAAATCACTGCGAGAATAACGAGCAGTCCCATCGCCTCGACTGCCGTCGTCGATAGCACGCGCACCGGGGTCGTCACGCTGAAAACATTTCCTGCGAGGAGTCGGAGCAGCATCGGCGCTGGGGCCAGCAGGAACATCCCGATAGCCAGCAGTAGTATCGGCTTCGAACGCGACCGAAGATACCCCTGCAGGAATCGATAGGTGACGAGCACGGCGAGCACTGTTGCCACGAGGAAGGTGACAAGGGCTGCGATACCGGTCACCGTTGCGCCACCTTCGACAGTCACTTGCAACGGCGTGTGATTGGCACGTATCATCCGGTGAACTCCTCGTAGAGACGCGTAAATCGATCGGCGGGCGGTTCACGACGGTCGACAGCAATATTGACACCCGAGTTCGTGAAGTCGATTTCGACCCGTTCTAACCGGGCCGAGTACGTCTTGTAGTGGTGGCCATCGGGGTCCAGCTCCTGATGGTCGACGAGCAGGTCCCGGTCTTGGAGTTCATCCACGAGGCGGTACACCGTCGAGTCGTCGACTCCACACCGCTCGCTCAGCGTCTCGACCGACTGGGAATTGTCCCTTGTCTCGATCAGTATCGTCCGGACGTTCTCGTCGTCGAGAAGCGTGAGCAACTCTTCGTCCGGCTCGCCGGCCGGCTCCATCGACTCATAGTTGTGGTCGACGGGATATTAATCACTGGCCCGTGTCTCCGACGTTGCACTCCCCCAACATCTTTAGATAATAGCTTTCCGAAGCCGTGCATGTGCCTGCGTTACTGCCCTCCCTGCGGTCCGCCGTCGCCGCGCCGGTACGACCTCGGACATACCGCCACCTCCTCTATATCGGATTGGCCTTTCCACTCGGGACAGCGTACTTCGTCGTCCTCATCACTGGATTCTCGGTTTCGGTATCGCTGAGCGTCCTCATCGTCGGCATACCGCTGTTCGTACTGACGCTACTGACCGTTCGCGGACTGGGTGCCATCGAGCGCCTGCTTGCAAATCTTCTGCTCGACACTGAGATCGACGCCCCGACGTATCCGTTCCGGACAGGCAGCGTCTCCGGCCGCCTGCGAGCGCTCCTGGTGAACCGCCGAACGTGGTCTGAGTGTGGCTACCTCCTGTTGAAATTTCCCGTCGGAATCGGCCTATTCGTGTTCCTCGTGACTGCGCTGACGATGTCGCTCACGTTTCTTACCACACCGGTGTACTACGACGACCCCAGCCTGCGCGTCGGTATCTTCCTCGGCGACGCAGTCATGCTCTCGTCATCGTTGTCAATACCTTGGGGAGATGTCTTGGTCGGTGTGGAGTTTGCTATCACGGTCAGCGAGTGGGCCGTCGACTCGTTGGCCGACGCCGTTCTGTTTTCAGCCGTCGGCGCTGTCCTGCTCGTGGTAACGTTACATCTGATCAACGTCGCGGCGTGGCTGTCCAGTCAGTACACACGTGCTCTTCTGGGCGATCCGATTGAGGGGTTGGACCGGATCTCACGCTACTTTGATGACACTCGCTGACACCGCATACGGTTGGCTGCGGTAATTTCGGAAAAGTACCGTCCTAATCGCCTGCAGGTGCGGATCGATGTTCTCACAGCCCCACTCAGTCCGATTCAGCGTTCTGATCGGCCGCGAGCTCTTGGAACTGTCGCAGGAACGTCCTGCGGTCGGTCTCGCCGGCTTCGGCGGCCGCCAGTGACGACTCCAGCCCGTCGCGGGGCTGGCGGCAAATCCCCGTAAAACACGTCTTGCAGAGATACTCGAAGGACTTATCCCGCCGCTCCCACCGGTCGCCGTGCTTGTCGTACTCGCGGGCGTCCGACCGGGAGCACTCCGTTCCACAAGCGATGCAGGTCACTGTCTCCCCGTCGCGCCGGGAGCCGAACATACAGCGTAGTAGCGACTGACAGAATAAATCGTTTTCCGAGCGGGCAAGCAATTCGACGGGAAGCAGCGCTGGCAGCCGACGCCACGCTAGCTACGCGGACCGCCGAACGCGATGTGGCAACAGCGCGGCCATACGTTTATGCAGCTGCCATGACTACTTTTCGTATCGGCTGACACACGCCGCTGGCCAGACCATGCAACCACCTCAGACGCTCGTTCACTCAACGCTCGATACGCTCCCCATCAATATCGCCGTCCTCGACGACGAGGGAACGATTCTGTTTACGAACCGCGCCTGGCGCGAGTTCGCCAGCGCTGACGAGGGGGAGATACAGGGGACGAACTACTTCGGCACGACCGATGTCGATGCCGACGAGTACGCTGGGAAGGCTGTCGAAGGAATCGAGGCCGTCATCGCCGGCGAGCAGGAGCTTTTCACACTCGAATACCCTTGTCACACCCCCGACGAGAGACAGTGGTTCCTGATGCGGGTCGCGCCGCTGCCGCCCGACGACGAGGGGAGCGCAGTCGTCGCTCATATCGACATCACACAACGGAAGCTAGCCGAGCTGGCTGCCGAGCGACGAAGCGAGCAGCTCAAGGCTGAGCGGTCGAACCTCCGGCATCTCGTCGACCGCGTCGAGGGGCTGATCGCCGCGGTGATGAACGACGTGATGAGTGCGGACTCGCGGGCCGCGATTCAGCAGACAGTCGTTGACCGCCTCGCTACTGTCGACTCCTACCGCTTCGCGTGGGTGGGCGAGTTCGATCTGCGGGACGAGTCGCTGCGGCCCGCCGCGCTGTCGGCCGACCAGCAGACGGAACTGGCTATCTCCTTGGACGCTGACGATCCGGTGGCACTCGCCGCCCGGACCGAGGAGATACAGTTTATGAACGATATTGATCAGACCCACGCCACCCTGGCTGGCGCCGACGTGGCGAGCCTCGCCGCGGTACCGCTGGTCGCCGGCGAGTCGCTTTATGGCGTCCTTACAGTCTATGCCGACGGTGGCGATGTCTTTGATCCTCGCGAGCGGGCTGTCCTCGGAGCGGTGGGCCAGGCCGTCGCCACCGCCATTGACGCCACCGAGACCAGCCGCCTGCTCACGGCCGATAACGTCACTGAACTCGAACTCCAGATACGGGACGAGGATATCTTTTTCGTCTCGCTGGCCCGCGAACTGGGCTGTCGGTTGGAGTACGGTGGGAGCGTCGCCGGCGACGCGGAGACAGTGATGTTCTTTCTCGTCGAGAGTGACGATCCATCGACGGTGTGTGCCGTGGCTGGCGACCATCCACACGTCAGCGCCGCCACGCACGTCTCGACCGCCGAATCGACAGCGCTGTTCGAGTTCACCGTCTCTGAGCCGCCCGTGGTCTCGCTGCTGGCTGACCGCGGTGCCGAGACGCGCGACATCCTCGTCACGCCCGAGCACGCTCGCTTTACCGTCACCCTCCCCTCGACGACGGAGACACGAAGTATCGTTGAGCAGGTTCGGGACCACTATCCGGGAACAGACCTGCTCTCGGTCAGAGAGCGCGACGAGCCACCGGTCTCCCGGCAGGCGTTCCTCGGCGATCTTGAGGAACGCCTGACGAACCGGCAGCTCACCGCGCTCCGGAAGGGGTATCTCGGGGGCTTCTTCGATTGGCCGCGGGATGTCTCCGGGGAGGAACTGGCCGAGTCGATGGACATCTGTCCCTCGACGTTCCACCAACACCTCCGGGCCGGCGAGCGAAAGCTGTTCGAAGCTATCTTCGAAACGTGGTGACGCCGCTACGCACTGGCGAGTGGTCTGCCCCGCTGCTATCCCATCCAGTTTGGCAGGTAATTTAAAACTGTCCTGCCCTAGTATTTAGCATGCGATTCCTCAACCGGGTCCCACAAACGCGTCGCGGATATCTCTCCGGTCGGCTCCGCCGGTCCCCATCCACGCTCGCCTCCACACGCCACGGATCTCGGGGTCGTCGTGTCAGTTACGGAGCGTCGAACAACCACACTACGTCGATATAATGCAATCTGAGAATATCCGAACTAGCAAGTCGATTCAACAACAGACCGGTCGGACGTTCCACCTCGCCACCCGCGTCCTTCCAGAACGGATCCGCCACCCGACGTACGTTATGTACGCTTTCTTCCGGGTCGCAGACGAGGTCGTCGACCAGCCCGACGGCCCTCCGCCCAACGTCCAGCACGAGCGACTAGAGGAGATTCGCGAGGCCGCCCTTGGAAACCGCGACCCCGACGACATGCCCGACGGAGACGTGCTCGCGGCGTTCCAGGACCTTCGAGCAGCCCACGATATCCCGGACGAGGAGGTCAACGTCTTCGTCGACGCGATGGAGATGGATATCGCCCAGGCCCGGTACGAGACGTTTGAGGATCTCCGGGAGTATATGCGTGGCTCCGCCGTCGCTGTCGGCAACATGATGACGATGGTGATGGCGCCCCCGGAAGCCGACACCGCGCTCCCGCACGCCCAGGCGCTGGCCGAGGCGTTCCAACTCTCGAACTTCCTCCGTGATGTTCGCGAGGATATCCACGAGTACGGCCGGGTGTATCTCCCGCAGGATGCGCTCGAACGCCACGGCGTCACCGAGGAGCAACTCGCCGAGGCCGATGTCGACGAGGGCTTCCGCGCGGTGATGCAAGAAGAGCTAGCCCGGACAGAAGAGCTCTACCGCGAGGGCGTCGTCGGCATCCGCTATCTCCCCGAAGACTGCCAGTTCGGCGTCCTGCTGTCGGCGGTGCTGTACGCCGAGCACCACCGGCTCATCCGCTCGCGTGGTTACGACGTGCTGACGGAGACACCGGAACTGACCCGCCGTCGTCGTCTCTGGCTCCTCGCACGGACGTGGTGGCACTGGCGCCGCAACGGTGACCCCGAAGCGACCTTCTACGCTGTCAGCGCCGTCTCCGAACGCGCCCCAGGCGCGACCCCGACCGGGCGGACAAGCCACGGCCAGCCGACTTGGCGGCAATAGAAATGTGCCACCGGGGATGACTGCCGGCCTTGGCTATCTGGCGTTCCACACCATCGCTATCGTGCCGATTATCGCCGGCCTCGCGCTCCTGGCTCGCTACCGACTCGGGACTCGACGCGATCTGGTAATCGGGACGTTAGTGCTTTCTGTGCTGGCACTGGTGTACACGACGCCGTGGGACAACTACCTCATCGAACGTGGCGTCTGGTGGTACGGCGAGGGCGCTGTCTTGGTCCGCTTTGGTGCCGCACCGCTCGGGGAGTATCTGTTCTTTCTCTTCCAGCCGCTGCTAGTCGCGCTGTGGGCCGCCCGCTTTCAGGTGGAGACAGTGCGACCGCTGTCGGTTCCTCTGCCCGAGCGGGCCCTTGGACTGGCCGGTGCCGGGGTGGTCGCCGCTGCGGGGGTGGCGCTACTGGAGACGGACAGCGGCCTGTACCTCGGCTCGCTTCTGGTCTGGAGCGCCCCTGTCCTGGCCATCCAGTGGGCGTTCGGGTGGTCGCTTCTGGCCGCGGAGTGGCGCGTCGTTCTCGCCGGGACGTTCGTCCCGACACTGTATCTCTGGATCGTCGACCGGGCAGCCATCGAGGTCGGGCTCTGGACTATCTCGGAGCGCTATACGACTGGCGCGGTCGTCCCGCTGTTGGGACTCCCGATAGAGGAAGCTGTGTTTTTCCTGATGACGTCGCTGTTCGTTGTCCAGGGGCTGGTGTTGTACGTCTGGCTCGTCGCCCGGCTGCGTGCGGTTGAACTGCCTGATAGCTCCCCATTCGCGGCGCTGTTCGGAGGCCGATGACACCGTGTCGGCAGCCCACACCGGGACCGCTCGTGAGACGCTCCGACCGCTGGTGTTCACCCTCGGGTGGGTTGCGCTTGCCGTCGCCGCTGTGCCCGCCCTCGCCGGGATTCGGCTCCCGGTCGCACTCCAGTACGCGCCGTTGGTCGCCAGCCTCCTCGTGCTGGGACTCCCCCATGGAGCCGTCGACCACCTCGCTGTCGCCCGGACCCGCGGTCGACGGCCCGACCGGCGGGCTATCGCCGCGGTAGTCTCCCTCTATGTCGCTGTCGGTGGTGCCTATGCCGTCGGCTGGTTCCGCGCGCCTGCAGTGGCGTTTGCCCTCTTTATTCTCGTCACGTGGTTCCACTGGGGGCAGGGCGACCTCTACGTGCTTGTGGCACTGGCCGATGCCGACTACCTCCGGTCGCGCGCCCAGCGAGTCGGGACTGTCTTCGTTCGCGGCGGGCTCCCAATGCTCGTCCCGCTGCTCGCTTTCCCCGAGTGGTACCGCCGGGTCGCGACAACGCTTGTCGGACGGTTCGCCCCCGGAGCCGTCGGAGTGCTCTCGCCCGCCTTCCGTCCGGACGTCCGCCTCGGCCTGGGCCTCGTGTACGGCGCTGTCATCGCCGGGACGCTGGCCGTCGGCTACGCGCGGGCCGACGACCTCGGTCCGTGGCGGCTCGACGCCGCCGAGACGCTCGGGCTCGTCGGCTTTTTCGCCGTCGTCCCGCCGATACTGGCCATCGGCGTTTACTTCTGTCTGTGGCACTCGCTGCGTCACATCGCCAGGCTCCTGCTCGTCGACGACAGTGCGACCACGGCACTCAGTGACGGCATGCCAGCAGCGGCGTTTACCCGCTTTGCCCGCGATGCGCTGCCGCTAACGCTTGTCTCTCTCGCCCTGCTCGGTGGCTTTGCACTCCTCGTCCCGAACCCGCCCGGGACCATCTCGGAGTGGGTCGGGCTGTATCTCGTGTTCATCGCCGTCGTCACGCTTCCCCACGTGGTCGTGGTGACGATGATGGATAGAGCACAGAGTATCTGGGCGTATACGGGTCGACACTGATAGATATTCGCCGGGGTCTGGCGAGCCGAATTCTATCAATCGTTCTGTCGGCCCGTATACGTCGACAGTGTCAACTGACGAGAACTGCGCTTTCCAGATACCGGTTACAGATATCGCAGAACGCGCTGTCGTCCGCTTCGATGATCGGGTTGTTCTCACACTCTGGGCACATCTTGTCCACCGCGCGGTTTTCTTTGGTCACAGAATAGCGCAGAACCTGCAGATAATAAAAGCCACATATTTCCAACAAGTTTGCCCCTGTAGCTCACAGGTGCACTATATACCAACTGTGAGAAAGTAAACACGGTCGGCCTACTCCGCGACTTCCGTTCGCTTACGGCGCTGTCCCGGTCTACTTGCCCTTGCCACGGTTCGAGCGGATGGATGGGCGGGTTTTCTCGGTTCCTTTGCCCTTGCTGCTCAGGCCGCGGTTCCGGCGACCGGCACCGGTCAGGCCGCGGAAGACGCGGTCGGTCTGGTCCGGTTCACAGATCCAGTTGAGATCGTCGTCGTTCTGGATCGCGGGGTGTTCCGGGTCCACGAGGATGATCTCGTGCCACTTCTGTCGGCCATCCTGGCCGACGGAGTAGCTGTTGAGGACGCGGAGGTTCGGGTAGACGCGGGCAGCGCGCTCTTCGGCGACGCGCTGGAGGTTCTTCCGGCGGGTGATGCGAGTGACACCCTGGCGCTTCGAGCGCCGGCCGGCCGTGTGTCGCTGCTTTCGCGCGCTGCCCTTGCGGACGGAGACGCGAGCCACGATGATACCCTGTTTCGCCTTGTATCCCTGCGAGCGAGCCTTGTCGAGGCGGGTCGGACGCTCGATGCGGACGACCGATCCCTCGTTGCGCCACTCCTGTTGGCGCTGCCACTGCAGTTCTGCGAGTTTCCCCTCTTTGGGGGTCTGCCATGCGTCTCGGATGTACGAGTATGCACTTCGTGCCATTGTGTTTCACCACGGGCGTTGCGTGGTTCAAGTCGCCGTAGCGACGAACGGTCGCGCCGGGGACTCACATCCCGACCTGCACACGCAGGTGCCCGCTGGTGCCCGTCGTCCAGCGAGTTGTCAGTAGTTCCATAGTGGGACTCTTAAGCGGTTCGAACTCCGCTCGGTACGGGTATCGTTACAGGGGTAGTCGGCTATCAGGAAAGTAGGGGTATACCGACTGTTGTCGTCCGGTCGCACGCACCCTTTTCCAGAACACGCGCAAGACAGAGGCAATCGAGCGCCACGCACGGTTGTGTTCAGTTGCGCATGACCAACCAAGACGTGCATAAACTTTAGTTACTGTCTGTTATTATCAAGCAATAGTTGGACAATGAGACGACGGACGCTACTCAAGACGGCTGGATCGGCAGTCGCGCTCGGGACACTCTCGACGTCGGCATCGGCAGCGACAGACTGTCCTGAAAGACGCTCGCTACGCTCGCTTCGACGGAAAGACCCGGCGGATATCATCCAGACGTGGCGCGAGGGGATACGGACGCTCAAATCCCTTCCCGACGATGACCCGCGAAACTGGGATCATCAGGTCCGGATTCACGGCACCGCCCGGCGCTTCATAAACTGCGAACACGGCAACTGGCTCTTTCTGGCCTGGCATCGCGCGTACTTGCACTACCACGAGGAGATCATCCGCGAGGTGACCGGCAACGAGTCGTTCGCGCTGCCCTACTGGAACTGGCTCGATAACGGCCGCTTGCCGGCGCTGTTCAAGCGCGACCCGTTCACGAACCCAAGCCGTACGCCCATCAATTCGCTCGATGACAGTATCTCCGGCCGCGAGCAGGTCGAGCCGGCGCTCTCGGATCCGAACTTCTACCGGGCCATCGGCGGCTGGGCGGGCAGACAGGACCGCGAGGGGTACGTTCGTTCGGGTTCCGGGGCGTTCGAGTCACCGGGCCACGACTACGTCCACATCCGCGTCGGCGGCGACATGGCGACTGGGAAGTCGCCCAACGATCCGTCGTTCTGGGCCCACCACAGCATGATGGACCGCCTGTGGTGGGAGTGGAACGCTCGTGGGCACCCAAACCCCGACGACGATCGCTGGCTGGACTGGACGTTCGCGGACCACTTGGTCAACCGCCACGGGGAGACTGTCGACATCACTGTTGAGGAAGCGCTGGCGCTGCCAGAGCAGTCCTATACATACGGAACACGAGTCAGTGGTGGCGCCGCCGATGTCGATCCGGACACGCAGACGAACACTGCGACGGTTGAACTCGACAAACCAGTTCGGCGGGTGCTCTGTGAGAACTGCTCGCTCGGCGTCGACGACGGACTCTCCGGGTCGGTCGATCGCTCCGTGGTCGACCCCTACCTCACTGGGCAAGACGGCCGCGTGCTGGTGACGGCCCGTGACATCGCCATGCCGAAGACTGGCTGGTTCCACGGACGTGTCTACGTAAATCCGAAGTCGCAGAATCCGGGGAAGGGGTCCCAACATTACGCCGGTACCTACCATCTCTGGATCGCACCGCCCGAACACCCACCCCAGAATCAGTACGTCGACGTGACGCCGACGCTCAAACGGCTCGCAGACGCCGGGAAGCTCGGCGACACGGTCGATGTCGTCGTCGCCGGCGAACCGCTCCGGGGAGCAGGCAACACCAGCCCGTCGACGCCAGTCGGAGAGCTGTCGCTTTCGGTGACCCAGTCACGCATCGACGGTGATATCGAAGAGTTCTGACGGGAGTGCGTGACACTCTGTACGATCAAGAAATGTGGCCATTATATGGACGTATCCCGTTCGTTCGTGTATGGACCGTGTCGTTACAAGCGACGACCCGATGATAGACGCTGCCGCGCTCCGTGATCGCCTCGACGCCGAAGTCGTCACCGCTGACGGCGGGCAGAAGCTACTGGATGCCGCCGGGAGCGCCGACGCGCTGGTCGTCGACGTGAACACGTCCGTTGGACGTTCCACCTTCGACGCTCTCGACGGCCTGCAGGTGGTCGCCCGAGCCGGTGTCGGCATCGAGAACATCGACGTGACCGCGGCCGCCGACCACGGTGTCGCTGTCACGAACGCGCCGGACTACTGCACTCGTGAGGTCGCGACCCACACCGTGACGCTGTTGCTCGGCTGCATCCGCGGGGTCGCCGCCTACGACCGCGACACCCGTGACGGTAACTGGGGCTGGGAGCGGGGCCGTCGTGTCCACCGACTGCAAGGTGGCACGCTCGGGCTGGTCTCCTTCGGACCCATCGCTCGTCGGGTCCGCGAGCAGTTGCAGGGCTTTGCGGTCGACGTGGTGGCGTATGACCCGTACGTCGACGCCGAGGAGATGGCTGAGGCAGATGTGGAGAAGGTATCTCTGGACGAACTGTACGAGCGAGCCGATTATCTCTCTCTGCACGCCCCGGTGACCGACGACACCCGCGGGATGATCGATGCCGGCGCGCTCGATGCCATGGGCGACGAGACTGTCCTCGTCAACACCGGCCGCGGCGCCCTCATCGACGAGGACGCGTTGGCCGAGGGACTGCGTGCGGGTACTATCGCTGCCGCCGGGCTCGATGTGCTCCGGACTGAACCCCCCGAGGCGGACCACCCACTGATCGGACTCGACAACTGCATCGTCACGCCTCATGCGGCGTGGTACTCTGTGGAGGCCCGTGCGGACCTCAACGCCACTATCGCCGAGAATGTCCGGGTGGCACTGGCCGGCGAGACGCCGCCGAACTACATCGACCCCGACACGAACTGGCTGTAGACGGCCTCCGTACCGCCCCGGGCGAGCCGACAGGTACAACCGTTCTCGGTCTCGGACGACCGCCAGTTGTGTGTCGAGTGGGTCGTCCCGTTGCTGGTCGCCACGTCCGTCCTCGAAAACTGACGGTGTCAGCTACCCCACCATCGAAATTCGGCGTATGCCGAACGGAAGCGGAGATATAACCGGCTCCGCTGCGTACTACGTCTGTGCGCGAGTTCATCTTCACCATCGATTACGACCGGGACGTGGACCCACTGATGGACGTGTTCATCGACCACCCTGAGGCCCATTCTCGCTCTATTGCCTGTAACGTCACCGACGACGGCATGTGGCGACTCGAACGGGTCGCCGGGCCCGAGTCGGCACTCGAACGGCTCGACGATGTCTTCGACAGCCCGGTCCAGTGTACGGAGTGTATCGGCACCCGCGACTGCGTGACCGAGTGGCACTACGAGGTCATCGCGAGCGAGGCGGGTCGGCGAACCGTCTACAGTTATCGCTCGGAAGCCGGTGACTGTCACTCCATCCCCAGACTGGCCATCGAGCACGTCGGACAGGGGGTCCTCTGTGAGACTGAGCGCCGCGGGAGCCGCTGTGAGTGGCGGCTCCTGCTCTGCTCGGACGAGGGTGTCGACGCTCTCTTCTCGGCTCTGGAATCGGAACTCCGCCCCGGCCTCACCGTCGAGTTCCGTCAGCTTGGGCAGCCTGCCTACTGGGCTGACGAGGCGGTCACCCTCGCCGAGCTCCCTCCGGAACAGCAGGCCGCCGCCGAGGCCGCTGTCGACTACGGCTACTACCGCACTCCCCGAGATGTCTCGCTGACCGAGTTGGCCGAGCGTCTCGATGTCTCACGGTCGACGCTGCAGTATCGGCTCCAGCGCGCCGAAGCTTGGATCGTTCGTTCCTTCGTCACCCGGTCGATGGGCCCCGTCGAGGCCGACGAGACTGTCGCGGAAGGGAGCCGGCTACGGGTCGGCCGCTCCGGTGTGTGAGGCCCTGACACGGCAGTTCGGCATATGCCAACCGAGTTCTGATACTGGATGCGTGCCTTACTATGCGTACACGCGAGTCTCGGTTCCCTCGCACTCCCTATTATGACTACACTCAGAACCTATGACGCCAACGAGCGCGATACCGACGAGGAGGAAGTGGTCGCTGAAGATCATCACTGCCCGGACTGTGGCGGCTCCCTGACCAGCGACGCGTCCCGCGGTGAGACGGTCTGTGGGGACTGTGGCCTGGTAGTCGAGGAGAACGAAATCGACCACGGGCCCGAATGGCGTGCGTTCGATTCGGCCGAGCGAGACCAGAAGTCCCGCGTCGGCGCCCCAACCACCAAGATGATGCACGACGAGGGGCTCTCGACGAATATCGGCTGGCAGAACAAGGACGCCAACGGCAACCAGCTGTCGGCGAACCAGCGCGAGAAGATGCAGCGACTGCGGACCTGGAACGAGCGCTTCCGCACTCGGGACCACAGCGAGCGGAACCTCAAGCAGGCCCTGGGTGAGATCGACCGCATGGGCTCGGCGCTTGGCGCCCCGGAGAGCGCCCGCGAGACTGCGAGCGTCATTTACCGGCGTGCACTCGACGAGGGGCTGCTCCCGGGGCGCTCCATCGAAGGGATCGCCACGGCCGCTTTGTACGCTGCCATCCGGCAGGCAAACCTCCCCCAGACCATCGATGACATGGTACTCGTGAGCCGTGTCGACGAGCAGGAGTTCACGCGGGCCTACCGCTACATCAACCGCGAACTCGCCCTGCAGATCGGCCCGCCGGACCCGGCCGACTACCTCACCAAGTTCGCTTCCGCCGTCGGCGCCAGCGACGAACTGGTACGTCGGGCCCGGGAACTGCTGGAGACGGGCAAGGCCGCCAACGTCCACAGCGGCAAGAGCCCCGTCGGTCTCGCAGCCGCGTCCATCTATGCGGCCGGCCTGCTCGTCAACGAGGAACTCACCCAGGAGACGGTGAGCGATGCCACCGACGTGAGCACGGTCACCATCCGTGACCGCTACCGAGAACTGCTCGAAGCCGCATCCGCTCGCGACACCGCGACCAGCGCCACGGGCGGCTCCAACGCCAGCGCCTGATTTTCGCCCTGCTGTCGGCCATGGCGGCTAGTCTGCTTGGCCATTCGTCTTTAGCTAAGACTCACACCTCGGTTGTGTAGCGGTAGCGAGCGTCTTTTGCAAGATCGGTCGTTGCTGGTGGATCTTCTGTGCATCTTCGATCAACCGCTCCAACAACGGCGGTGGCGAGTAGCCGAGGTACTCACCGAGTTCGTGGAGGATGAGCTGGGCGTGCGACCCGTATAAGCCATTACCGGGATTTGCCAGACCCGACCCAGCAAATCACCGGTACATCGTTACAACCGGCCGCATCAATTCTTATGCCAGAAGAACGCAACTGTTGAACCAGCTCCGCTGGGAGCAGTCACTCGACCTGCGCTTCCGTGGCCTCATCCGCATCGGGGGGGAGCTTGACGATGCGGGCCTTCATGATACGCGTGTTCTCGACCTGCTCGATGCGAATCTCGACGCCCTCGTAGGAGATGGTCTCGCCCTCCTCGACGAGCCGGCCCGCGCGGTTGAAGATGAATCCGGCGATGGT
>JAQCNK010000340.1 GCA_028275075.1 Haloarcula sp.
TCGGCGACGAGTTCGACCTGTGCGAGGATCTCCTCCCACCAGGTCCGGAAGTTCCGCACGTCGCCGACGTGCTTGATGACCTCCTTGTCGGTGAGCGAGCGCATCGTGTTCGAACAGTAGCCGTCCTGAGCGAAGCCCTCGACGTAGACCGCGTGCTCACCGAAGAAGTCGTAGCCCGACGTGACGCCCATCGTGATCGGGTCCGACCGGCCGGGAAGGCGCACTTCGAGGCCGTCGAACATGATGTCCATATGGACCTCGCCGCCGCCCCGGTAGCGCCGAATCTCGCCGAACATCACGTCACCCAGCGGCGTTCCGTCGATGGTCTCCTCCCGAAGGACCTCCTCCAGGGGGCCGTAGACGTCGACCGGGTTGATGATCGCGTACGAGTCAGTCGGGATGTGAAATAGCGACTCCGCCTCGGTGCCCCCATTCGCTTCTGCTTGTAATCGCGACGGCTCGACGAGTGCGTTGAACCGCTCCGTTTCGACCCACTTCTCAGTGTAGGGGTTGCGATACGCGACTGCTGTCTCGATCACCTGTGGAAGCTCTCGAATCGCCCGACTGAAGCTGACTGGATTGGGGGTAGCGTGTTGCTCCGCGTACCACTCAGGTAGTTCAGTGTCGATTCGCCCATCGAGGCCCGCGAAGACTGTCGCTGTCTCTGGGTCTTTCATATCTACTCCGAAGGCGCGATGCGGTCTGATCTGCGCCTCCACCCATCACTGGCGCAAAAACGACCCTACGGTCGTTGACACTCGTGGGCTTGGATCCGCTCTGGAAGCCCGACCTTCCCGCAGAACGGACACTCAACGAGTGGTGTCGGCGGGAGCTTCCGGTACTCCACAAGTGCTCCTCGAAGATGGGCTTTCGTTTCCGGCGACTCGGCGCTTGCGAGGGCACTGGTGAGGTGCCAGTGAAGTCGTTCTCTCTTCGTGAGGTCGTCTACGTTTGGTGTCGGGATGGCCCGTCTGTCTCTCGTACTTGGACTACTGGGACGTTACTCCCCGCTCGTGAGGGGGGAGTACCGCACTCCACTCCGGCTATCTCTTACAACTGTGTGGTGTCGACAATCGTATAACGGGTTATTTTTTGTCAACCCTCTCATGAACGAAGAAGCGCTCACCGACACAGTGTCAGTCATAGCTCACCCAGTTCACCTTAGGTACCGAACGGTGGCACGACCGTGGCGGGTCGCGGGTCGACGGCGGAGCGGTCGGGCTATGTTTCCACCGTGTCTTCCCGATCCGGCTGGTGTTCAGTACTCTTCGCGATCGTGTCGCCGGTGTCTCGGTCGAAGAGGTATGACCGCTCGACGCCGATCTCGACGCTGTCACCCTCCGAGACCGGGTATTCCTCGATGTCGACGACCACCCTTACTTCGCCGACCTTAGTGTCGACGTAGAGGATGTTCTCGTCGCCGACGGACTCGACGAGGGCGACCTCGCCACCGAGCCCATCCGGGTTGGTTGTTCGAGCGACAGTCGTGTGCCGGGGCCGAAACCCGAGCGTGACGCGCCCAGGCACAGATGACGCCTGGATCCCGGTGTCGACCGTCCAGTCCGTGTCCTCAACGCTGACGGTCTCTCCGGTGTCGCTCACCGGGGACGCTGCCAGGAGGTTGATCTCGGGGGAGCCGATGAAGCGGGCGACGAACAGGTTGTTCGGCTCGTGATAGACTTTCTGGGGCGACCCGAACTGCTGGATATTTCCGTCGTCCATAACCAGCATCCGGTCCGAGAGGGTCATCGCTTCCTCTTGGTCGTGGGTGACGTACACCATCGTCCCGCCGACCTGCTGCTGGATGCGCTGGAGTTCGACGCGCATCTCCTTTTTGAGCTTCGCGTCGAGGTCGCTCATCGGTTCGTCGAGCAGATAGGCTCGCGGCGATCGAATGATCGACCGACCGATGGCGACGCGCTGCTGCTGACCACCGGAGAGCTCGCCCGGGTACTTGTCCAATAGCTCCCCGATCTGGATCGTGTCGGCCACCTCCTGTGCCTTCTCATACCGATCGTCGGGACCGATGCCATCCAGTTTCAGCGGGTAGGAGATGTTCTCCCAGACCTTCATGTGGGGATACAGCGTGATGTCTTGGAAGACGAACGCCAGGTTACGGTTCTGTGGTGGGACATCGGTCACTTCCTCGGTGCCGAGTTTGATCTGCCCGCTCGTAGGGCGTTCGAGCCCCGCGATACACCGGAGGAGTGTCGTCTTTCCGCACCCCGAGGGGCCAACGATACACACGAACTCGCCGTCGTCGACGGTGAAGCTCACGTCGTCAACGGCGACTATCTTGCCAGCGTCACTGGAGAACTCCTTCCGAAGTGTGTCGACTTTGATGTCTGTCATGGATTATCTGTGGGTAGTGTCATGCCGTCGCTTTGTAGCCCTCGAGCAGGTACTTTTGGAGGAAGTACACGAGCAGGAACGCCGGAATGATGATGGTGAACACCACTGCCATCACCTGATTCCAGAACACGTAGTTCTGGACGGCGTACTGGGTGATACCCGTGGTGAGCGGGCGGAGCGAGTCCTCGGCGATGAGCACCTTCGGATAGGTATAGTTGTTCCAGGACGACTGGAACGCGAAGATGCCGACCGCGATCATTCCCGGGGCCGCCTGCGGGAGCGCGATGTCCTTAAACGAGTGCCACCGGGATCCACCGGCCATCCAGACCGACTCCTCGTAGTCGAGCGGGACGGTCTGGAAGAACAGCCACATCGTCCAGATGCCGAACGGGAGCGGTACCGACGACTCCGCGAGGATGAGCCCGAGGTGGGAGTTGAGCAGTCCGAGCTGACGCCAGATCTGATACATGGGAATCGATAGCAGCAGAGGCGGGAACATATACCCGAACAGGATGAGCCGGGCGAACCACTTTTTCCCGCGGAACTGGACCCGAGTCAGCCCGTAGCCGGCGAGCGTCGACGCGGTCACGGTGAATATCACCACGCCCGCGGCGACCACGATGCTGTTCCTGTAGTAGACGAAGAAGTTCGACGCGAAGAACACCTGTCGGACTGGCTCGATTGTGACGCTCGCGAAGATCGCCGAGAGGCTCCCGGAGAGGAGCGCGTCGAGTCCGCTGAACGCCCCGACGATGACCCAGATGATTGGGAACATCAACACCAGGAGCGTCGCCCAGACGACGATCTGGTACGAAACCGACTTGATCCGCGCCGCCTGGCCGTACGAGATGTAGTTGCCGACGACCTGCGTCATGCGACACGCACCTCCTGTTCGGGCTCAGCGACGCGGAAGTACAGCACGGACCATGCCGCGAGGAACACGAACATTAGCGCGGCGATGCCCGCGGCCTCACCGAGGTTATACTGGTTGAACGCGATCTCATACGCCAGCAGGGGTATCGTCGTGGTCGACTCACCGGGTCCCCCACGTGTCATGATATAGATGATGTCGAACTTGTTGAACATCCAGAGCGTGCGGAGCAGTGCCGCAATCAGGATGACATTCTTGATCCGCGGCAGCGTGATGTCGCGGAACTTCTGGTAGGCGTTGGCGCCACACATTGTGGCTCCCTCGTAGAAGTGCTCCGGAATTGATTGTAGTCGCGCAAGGGTAAGGAGCGTCACAAACACCGCGAACTTCCACGAGCCGACGATCATGACGGTCACCATCGCCGTCTCCGGGAGGCCGAGGAAGGCAACCGGATTGTCGAGGACCCCGACCCGGAGGAGGAGCAGGTTGATGATCCCGTACTGCGCATTGAGCATGAACTGCCCGACCATGCCGATGACGACCGCGGGCACGAGGTACGGGAGCAGCGCGAGCGCGCGCGCCAACACGGCGCCCTTGAACTCCTTGTTGACTAGGAGCGCCAGGCCGACCCCGGCGATCAACTGGAAGGCGACCGACCCGAAGCCGAAGACGAGGCTACGACCGAACGCGATCTGGAAGCCACTAGAGGTGACGATGTCGACCAGCCGACCGGGGCCGGTCCACTCCCAGATCGGGCTGAGCGTCGACACCTCGTAGAGGCTGAGGTTGAACGCCCACACCATCGGCAGGAGGGCGATAAGGATGAACAGCGCGAGTGCCGGCGTCAGACACAGCGCGAGCAACGTCTTATCGCGCTCGAAGACGCTGGCGAGCACCCCGTTCGTCTTCCGCTGCCATCGGGTCGGGACCACCGCTCGGACGCCGTCGGAAACTGTAGACATGGATTACTCCATGCCGGTGTTCTCACGCAGTGTGGTTGCGGCTTGGTCGATGGCCTCGTCGATGCCCAGTCCGCCCTCGGTCACATCGTAGAACATCTGGCCGAGCTGGAACGAGGTGAACGCGGGCGAGGCGTACGGATTCGCGGGCTCGGTCTCGGCGGTGAACGGCTGGGTGTTGTCTGAGAACAACGCCTCTCGTTCGCTCTGAATGGTTTCTTCCTCGAAGTTCTCGTTGAGGTAGTCCCATCCCTCGCGGTACGCCGACCCGGGCTCGTACCAGCTCTCGTAAATGGGGATGTTGTGGAACCGGAGCGCCCGCGCGTATTCCACGAGCCGGTCACCGGTGACCATGTACTGGACGAACTCCTTGGCGCCCTCGGGGTTGTCGGACCCCTGTAAGAGCGCGTACCCGGTCGCCGCGGAGTTCCCGAGCGAACTGTTCTGGTTCGAGGAGTTGTAGGAGTTGTTCACGCGCTTGGTCGTGTCGGCCCACTCGCGGTCCTGCCCGATCGACTGGGTCTTCGGGCGGCCACCGGAGTAGACCGCCGTAGCCGTCGTGCCGCCGGCGTACGACTCGTAGATTTCGCCCCAGTCCCAGTTGGTCGCCGTCGGCGAGTACTCGACCATCTGCTGGGCCCGCTCGAGCACTTCGCGGACCCGGTCGCGATTTGCCCCCGAGTCAAGCGCGACCTCCACGGTGTCGCCGTCCCGAGTCGCGACCTGCGCGCCGTTGCCCCAGAGCCGGCACCACGCGTGGTACGAGCCGTACACCGTCGCGGACGTCGTGTATCCGAGCCCGTAGAGATCGTTGTCCGCCTCCATGATCGCTTGGGCAGCCTCGCGTTCGCGCTCCCAAGTCGTCGGCGCGTCCAGCCCGAGCTCGTCGTAGACATCCGTTCGGTACCAGTTGTTCGTCACCGAGGAGACTGCTGGAACGAGTCGGTTGGCTCCCTCGTAGACGAACCCGAACTTATCCTGTACCTCTTCTTCTTCCTCCTCCACTGCTTCGATGATGTCGTCAACGGGACGGAGGATGTCTTGCGTCGCGTACGCCCCAATGCGGAACTGCTCCGCGTTGATGATGTCCGGCGGGTTGCCGGCTTGAATGAGCTGGCTTACCCGCTGGCCGTAGTCGCCACCGATCTCGGTGAACTCAATGTCGACCTCGATGCCCCGTTCCTCTTCGAATTGGTCCGCGAACCCGGTAAGCATCTCCTGGAACTGCGGCGAGTTGTTGTTAGAGATGTAGGTAACCGGTTCGGAGCTCCCGCTCCCGCTGCCGCCCATACAGCCGGCGACACCGGCCGTGAGGCTCGCTGCCGCGGAGGTAGCGAGGAACGCTCGTCTGGATGTACTTGGACGTCCGCCGTGCCGCTTGCCATGGTTTTCCATAACTCATCGCCGGGTTTGTCACTACAGCATTATATAATTGGGGAAAAATATATTCAGATTTATAATATAGGAGAAACTATAGTTAGTAGGTGACGAACTCGGAAACGGGACGGGTCCGTGACGGTCGCCGATTAGATCCGCTCTCGCAGATCTGCCGTGACTTCGGCGGTCGCCGCGTCGCCGCCAAGGTCCGGTGTCCGGGGGGCGGCCGAACTGGCCAACTGGTCTTGAACAGCGGTTCGCAGATCCGCCGCGGCGGCATCTTCGCCGAGATCCTCGAACAGCATCGCTCCGGAGAGGACCGTTGCGAGGGGGTTCGCAATTTCGCGACCCGCGATGTCGGGCGCCGACCCGTGAACTGGCTCGAACAGGGACGGATACGGGCCGTCCGGGTTGAGGTTTGCCGACGGCGCGAGCCCCATGCTGCCGGAGACGGCAGCGCCGAGGTCCGTGAGGATGTCCCCGAAGAGGTTGGACGCGACTACCACGTCGAACTCGTCAGGGCGGCGGACGAAGTCCATGCTTGCGGCGTCAACGAGGAGGCGCTCGACCGCGACGTCAGGGTACTCCTCGCTCACCTCGTCTACGACGTCGTCCCAAAGCACCATACCGTACGCCTGGGCGTTGGACTTCGTCACGCTGGTCAGCGACCCCGAGCGGTCCCGCGCCGCCTCGAACGCTCGTCTGACGATGCGTTCGACGCCCTCGCGGGTGAACACTGCCGATTGGACAGCCACCTCGTTGTCGTAGCCGTGGTGCTCTCTACCGCCGACGTCGGCGTACTCCCCTTCCGTGTTCTCCCGATAGACGACGAAGTCGATGTCCCCGCCGCGGTAGCCGCGCAGCGGGCTCCTCACCCCCTCGAAGAGGGTGGTCGGCCGCTTACAGACGTACTGGTTGAACGTTTTGCGGATCGGCAGGAGGAGGCCGCGGAGCGTCACGTGGTCTGGAACCTCTTCGTGACCGACCGCGCCGAGCAGGATCGCATCGAAATCCGCTAGCTGGTCGGTTGCGTCCTCGGGCATCATCGCCCCTCGGTCGAGATACCGCTCCGTCCTCCAATCGTACGTCGTCACGTCGAGTTCAACGCCGTGGGCGTCGCCTGCGTCCTTGATGACTGGGAGCGCCGCGTCGACGACCGTGGGCCCGATACCGTCACCTGGGATGACCGCGATCTCGTACATCATAGGTGTGGGCACTGATTCATCTGTTGAAAAGCCATTTCGTAAAAACTCCTACACAAAATCTCCCGGTCGATCGACGCCCGATCCGCTGTGACGCGGCCGCGGGACAACGCTTAATCTGTTCGATAAAGTGCCCTGAGACGAGATGGTGGTTGAGGCGGTCCGGTCGGCTATTGACGTGGGAAACCCCGGTCTCGTCGGACTGCTGAGCTTCTCGCACGGCTTCAACGAGTTCTTCAGCATTATCGTCCCCCCGCTCTTTCCGTACCTCATTCCGCGCCTTGGCATCGGCTACTCCCAAGCATCGCTCCTAGTCGTCGTCTTCTTCCTCACGTATTCGGTCTGTCAGCTTCCCGTCGGACCGCTCGCGGACGTTTACGACAATCGGAAGCTCCTCGTCGCCGGGATGGCGGTGCTCGCGGCTGGCATCGCGTTCGTTGCCGTCTCCCGGAACTTCCCGCTGATGATTCTCGGGATGGTCGTCGCCGGCGTCGGCGGGTCGACGTACCACCCCACCGGGATGGCGCTGATAAGCGATGTCGAGTCCAACGAGACGTACGGCCGGAGCATGGGGATACACGGAACGCTCGGGTCGCTCGGAACGGTCGTCGCGCCGGTCCTCGTCGTCGCGGTCGCGGAAACGGCAGGCTGGCGAGCCGCGCTCCTCGCGGGAAGCGCGCTCGGTCTGCTGTTCTCGCTGGTGTTGTACGCCGCGTACCCGATTGTCGCGCCGGGCGGGTTTGACGAGTCCCCGAACGCGGTCACGGCGCTCCGTCGGACATTCGTGGAGGAGATTGACCGCCGCGAGGTGCTCGATCGGGTGTCGACGTACCTCACGGACGCAGAAATCGTAATACTCGGCCTGTTGTTTCTCGTCGTCGGCGCGGAGGTCCGCGCAGTCCAGACGTTTACCGCGTCGTTTGCCGTGACCAAGACCGGCCTCGCGGAGTCGTTCGGGGGGACGATGCTCTCGGTCACGATGGTGACCGCGAGCCTCGCGTCGATGCTCACCGGGACCATCGTCGATCGGTTCGACCGGGACCTTGTGGCCGCGGCGACGTTCGTTGGGACGAGCGCGACGGTTGTCGCGCTGGTGTACGTCCCGCTGACGCCGGTACAGCTGGCCGTCGGGTTCGTCGTATTGGGCGGCGTAATGTACGGCGTGTACCCGGCGACGAACGCCATGGCTGCGGACACCAGCGTCTCGGGGACCAGCGGGTCGCTGTTCGCGGTGACAAACACCGCGTCGGCGGTCGGGGGTGCGGCCGGCGCGTACGTCCTCGGGGTCCTCGCGGACGCGACCACGATTACGTACGCGTTTCTGGCGACGGCGGGGATCGCCGCAGCCGGACTGTTCGTCGTCGTCGGCTCGCGGCTGACCAAAGCGTAGCCGAGCGGCTCCCACAGAATAATAAACGTGTGTGACAGACGCGGTCGCATGCGATTCGACGACGGCGTTGCGGGTACCCCGTTCTCCGTCGACGTTCCGACCACCGAGTTCGGCGACGGCTGCCGGGACGAGCTCCCGGACGCACTCGACCGGTACGACATCGAGTCGCCGCTCGTCGTTACCGACGACGGCATCGAGTCGGCTGGCGTCCTCACGGAAGTCCTCGACACCATCGATCGCGACCCGGCCCGACACTACGCGACCACCGAACCGGAGACTGGCGACTTCGACGACCTCCCCTCAGGGGGCTTCGACGGGGTTGTCGCCGTCGGCGGCGGCTCGGTCATTGACACCGCGAAGGTCGCGGCGCTGCTGCTCACCCACGGCGGCGACCCGGCCGCGTATCTCGGCGTCGACAATATCCCCGGGCCGGTGTGTCCCCTCATCGCTGTCCCGACGACGAGCGGGACCGGCTCTCAGGCAACACAGACTGCGGTGGTCACGCACGATGGCATCAAGCGCGGGATGAGTGACGAGTTCCTCCGACCGGACCTCGCCGTCGTCGACCCGGAACTCACGTTCGGTCTGCCGCGGTCGGTCACTGCGCGCTCGGGGTTCGACGCGTTCGTCCACGCGCTTGAGTCGCTGACCGCCCGCGACTACCGGTGGGTCGAGGACCGGCCGATCGGCTATCAGGGCGCAAACCCAGTCTCTCGGGCGGTCGCGCGACGCGCGCTGCCGTACGTCTGGACCGGCCTTGAACGCGCGGTCCACGACGGCGACGACCGCGAGGCGCGGCGGGCGCTGTCGCTGGGCGCGCACCTCGCGGGGGTCGCCTTCTCGAACTCGGGGCTCGGCGTCATCCACGCCATCGCGTCTAGCGTTGGCGGCATGACGGACGCCGCGCACGGGAACTGTCTCGCCGTCGCCGTCGAGCCCGGGCTGTCGTACAACCTCCCGACGCGGCGAGCGCAGTACGCCGACATCGCGCGGTGGCTCGGGCTCACGAACGAGGACGCGAGCGACGAGAACGCTGCCCTTGCGCTGATCGCGGGCTGTGACCGCCTTCGCGACTCGATCGGGCTCCCCGGGTCTTTTGAGGCGGTCGGCCTCGACCCCGCTAATGTCGACCGCCTCGTCGAAAACACCCTAGCACAGGAGCGCCGAATCGAGACGACGCCCAGGCCCCCGGTCGCCGATGACCTCCGGACGGCCCTTGTGGCGGGGTTCGACGGGCAACTATGAGTGTCACCGCCACAGAGTGCGACGTCGTCGTCCTCGGCGTCGGTGGTATGGGGAGCGCGGCGACATACCACCTCGCTCGACGCGGCTGCGATGTCGTCGGCATCGAGCGGTACGACGTTCCCCACACGAAGGGGTCGTCGCACGGCACCTCCCGCATCCTCCGGCTGCCGCAGTACGAGGATCCGGCGTACGTGCCGCTAGCGCGGCGCGCGCTCGACCGCTGGACGGCCCTCGATGACGGGCATCCGCGGCAACTGTTCCACGAGGTCGGCAGCGTCGCGGTCGGCCCGGACGAGGAGGAGAGCGTCTACGCACACTCCCGGCGGGCCTGCGAGGTCCACGATATCCCGTACGAGGACCTCTCCGGGACGGAGCTGAACGAGCGGTTTCCGGGGTACGATCTCCCAACGGAGTACCGCGCGGTGTACCAGCCTGACGGCGGCTTCCTCCACCCCGAGCAGTGTACTGTCGCGCACGTGAACGCCGCCTACGACCACGGTGCTACGATTCGGGCGCGGGAGACGGTCGAGTCACTAGAGCACCGCGAGGGGGATATTGTCGTCCGGACCGACCGCGGGACATATGCCGCGGACCAAGTGGTCGTCACCGCAGGTGCGTGGACCGGTCAGTTGCTCCCGTCGCTGTCGTCCGTCCTCGAATCCGAGCGTCAGGTGCTCGCGTGGTTCCAGCCCGACGACCCGGCGCGGTTCGAGCCTGACAGCTGTCCGGCCTTCGTCGCCGACGTTCCAAGAGGTCACTTCTACGGCACGCCGATCCACGAAGTCCCGGGGTTCAAAGTCGGGAAGTTCCACCACCGAAATGAGACCGGACGGCCGAGCGAACTGACCCGTGAGCCGGACGGCGAGGACGAGCGGCTCCTCCGCGAGTTCGTGGAACGACACTTCCCGAACGCCGCCGGCCCGACGATGGGGCTCTCGACGTGCCTATTCACGAACACGCCCGACGGGGACTTCCTGCTCGGCCCCCACCCCAACCGCGAGAATATCATCATTGGCGCGGGGTTCTCCGGCCACGGTTTCAAGTTCGCGAGCGTCGTCGGGGAAGTGCTCACAGACCTCGTACTCGACGGGACGACTCCACATCCCATCGACCCGTTCCGCGTCTCACGGTTCCTGTGATCCGCCCCACGGACCACAGCAAAACATAAGCGGGCGATGTCGAAAACGGGGTCTTGAGTTCAAGCGGTGAGTAACCCCCCAAGCCGCTCCGGAACCGAGTGTTCAGGGCATAACCCAGTCGCGCATTTTTGCGACTGTCGTCCCAAAGCAGGCCGTACCAAGCGCCTCGGCCCAGTGTTCGAGCAGCTGGTGGGTGGCTCGCGACAGCCGAAGCATCTCCATCAGCACTTCCCCTCCGGTGGCTTGATGAGGTCGTTGCTCTCGTCGACCAGGGCCCGGATGGCCTGCTCGACGTCGGTATCGTCCGAACTCGTCCGGATTGACAGGGGTAATCTGATTCGGTCATGGCTTGGTGATAGGAGAAGAATACCCCGAACCCCTTTCAGGGGTTCAACAGACAGGACGGCGCAGCGTTCGGCAACGTATTTGGCAGTTGCAACGTACTGTCTACCTAATTGAGGATGGCTGTACTGGACGATCTCTCGGGATTTGAGTTCGAGGACTTGATGGAGGACGTGTTCCGGAACCTCGGCTACGAAAACGTCCGCCAGGCCGAGCGGACGGCCGACGAGGGGCGCGACGTCATCATGGAGGAGATCGTCGACGGGACGCGACGGGCGATCATCGTCGAGTGCAAGCACACCGGGACGGTCGGTCGGCCGGTCGTCCAGAAGCTCCACTCGGCCATCGCGACGTTCGACTTCGACGGCCCCAAACGCGGAATGGTCGTCACGACTGGGCGGTTCACGAACCCTGCCCAGGAGTATGCCCAGCGGCTCCAGCAGAACGACGATCCGCATCCCATCGAGTTGCTCGACGGCGAGGACCTCCGAGAGATTGCCGACGAGATCGGGCTGGATCTCTACAACGGCCGCATCGAGATCCTCTGTGACGAGACCCTGCGGCCGTACGACCCGGCGGCAGACGTCGACGCGCCGGTTCAGGAAGCGTTCCGCGACATTGAGAACATCGGGGCTGCGGACCTCCCGACGCCACACTCGCAGGTGTCATTCCGCCCGGTGGTTGCGATTACCGCCGACACGAACGCCGTCTTCGAGACATCCGTCGGCGTAATCCACCGGATCAACGACCGCACGCAGTTCGTCGTCCACGCCGAGCGTGGTCGCCCGCAGGTCGCTGACGAAGCGGTCGCGACGCTGGTCACCGAGAACCTCCACGCGACGGTCGACCTCGATGTCGACCAGTTCGGGGCGGTCTTCGACGACGTCGAGGAGCGCCGCTTCGGCCAGACCCAGACCGAGTACAAGGAGTGGGCCGTCGAGCGGCTCCAGGACTACCACACGACGACGGTGACCTATACCGGCGACAACAACGTCACGTACAACAAGACCTGCGAGCCCAACCGCTCTGACATCTCCGTCCAGTCGATCGAGCCGGTGTACCTCCCCGAGGTTCGACAGACGACCGGCCTCGGAGAGTACACCTATCCCTTCGAGTACTACGCGGCAGGGCCGTCCAGAGTGACCGAAGAGGACGGCATCCATCGGTGCGTCCACTGCGAGACGAGCGGCGTCGACGAGACGTACACGTACTGTCCGAACTGTGGGGCGATTGCCT
>JAQCNK010000346.1 GCA_028275075.1 Haloarcula sp.
ACTACGAGGTGACAGTACGTGCCCCCACGCTCGGGGCTGCGACAGCCGACGAAGTCGGTCCCGCCGTTCGCGAGGGGTGGCTCGACACACTCGAACGACGACTGGGAGACGCGCCAAAGGCCACCCGCGTCGCGGTTGATCTGGACGACTACGCCGTCGAGGAAGCCGGCGAGGAAGTTATCGTTACCTACCGCTTCAGCCTCGGCGGCGAGCGCGAGGCCGCCGACGTGGCCAAGGCCTTCGTCGAGTACGTTGAGGGCACCTACGTCGAGGGAATCATCCCTGGCTACGACTACGTCGGCGTCGTCGCCGATCTCATGAGCGCAGCGAGCACGGGCGGCAGCGAGGGGAGCCGCGGCGGGACGCCGCTGTAGCGCGAGAGTGCAGTAGCGATCCAGCAGAGGGCGAGCGAAGCGGGCCGCTTCACCGAATCCGAGCGTCGTGTCGAAGGGCGACGAGATATACGGGTCGACAGAACGATTGATAGAATTCGGCTCGCCAGACCCCGGCGAATATCTATCAGGGCTTCTGTCGATCCGTATAACAAGTGGTCGTTAGTCCATAGCGATGTACGTCTGCGTGGACTCCACGCCTTCGATCTCCTGGATCTGCGTGGCGGCCACGTCCTTGACAGCGGCGGGGGTGTCGACACTGACCTTGGCGATGAGGTCTACGTCGCCGGCGACGATGTGGACCTCGGTGACGCCGTCGATGGCCCCGGTTTCGTCGCGGAGCCGGTTGGCGTCGCCGGTGTGGGCCTTGATCATGACATATGCAGTAACCATGCTCAGGCACCTCCAAGCGCTTTCGAGGGGCTGCTCTCACCGACGACGATGCTGCGGAGATCGGAGAGTGTGTCAAAGTCGGCCAGCACGACGAGGTGGTCGTCGGCTTCAACTGTCTCGTCGTGGTCAGGTGTCGTCAGCGGTGCGTCCCCCTTGCTGTGGGCCATGAGTTTGGTGTTGGCAGGCAGTTCGAGTTCGGAGAGGGAGTAGCCTTTCATCGGCGATGTGTCGGTGATGGTGAACTCGACGAGTTGGAGATGTTGGGCGATGTCGGCGATTGCGCGGATGTTCCCGCCCAGCAGCGCGTTCTTCGCGGCGATTGCGCCCAGCCGCTCGGGGTAGATGACCTCGTCCACCTGGGAGGCATAGCGCCGGTAGATATTCTCCCGATAGTCCTCGTCGATGCGCATGACGGTGCGACAGCCGTGTTCTTTCCCGATCATACAGGCGACGAAGTTGTCGTTCAGATCGCCGGTCAGTGCACCGAGCGCGTCGGCTTCGGCCAGGTTGGCCGATTCGAGTGTCTCTTCGAGGGCTCCGTCGCCGGCGATGACATCGAAGCCGGCGTCCCGGGCCCGCTCGACGGCGCCCTCGTCGCACTCGATGAGTGTGACATCGTGTCCACTCTCCCGCAGTACCCGCGCGGTCCGCAACCCCACACGGCCAGCACCCATGATAACGTACAGCATAGGTAGTAGTAGATGACCGGAACGAATAAAACTACCCCGCCGCTCGCTCTCGGTCCGGTGCGTGGATTTTCGAGTGGCCGACGTGCTGACACGGACCGGACACTCACCGCACCAATCCGTCTGGACCGGCCAACCGCGCGAACGCTTTTGGTATCGTGGTACATCATGGCATAGTATGGTATCCGCGTTCATTATGATACAGACAGTCGCGGGCAAGTCAGAGGAGCTACTTACCGCCGTCCGCGATTTGGAGGGAATCGGGGAGGCACACATTGTCGCGGGGCAACACGACATCATCGCTGAGGCCACGGGCGAGGAGGTGTACGACGTGATGCAGTCGGTGTCGACGCGCGTCCGGGACCTCGGCGGGGTCGCAGACACTCGGACCTATATCTGCCTGGAGTAGCGAGGCAGCGAGCTTTCTCGACCGATGCCAGCGGTGGCCAGCGGGAGCCGAGAGGGACGGTAGCGTATACGGGTCGACAGAACGATTGACAGAAGTCGGCTCGCCAGACCCCGGCGAATATCTATCAGGGCTTCTGTCGACCCGTACAACAGTAACGGCAAAGAGTCTCGCGGCCCTACGTAGCGTATGGTAACCGTCGCCGCCGTCGCCGGACTGGTCATCATCGTGTTGGTCAACAGCGCGGTAACGGCACTGATGA
>JAQCNK010000347.1 GCA_028275075.1 Haloarcula sp.
GCCTGCAGCGGGTCGTCGAACTTCTCGACGCGGTTCTCCATCCGATAGCTGGAGTGGTCGACGGCGAAGTAGTACGGGCCCGAACTCTCGACCGACTGGCGGCTCCCCCCGTTGTCGGTTGTCGCTTCGTAGACGTCGGACCCCGCAACCTGCACCGCGGCCTGGCTGAGATCACTGTTTCCAGGCGGGGTCGAATCGGGGTCACCACCCTTGATGTACGTGTCGTACTGCTCGAAATCGGACTTATCACTGAAAAAGTAGACGTCGAACGGTGTCTCCGCCTTGACGATATACGTGATAGCGCCACCGGAGTCAGAGAGGTCCGGAATCTCTTTTTCCATCCACGCGTTCCCCGGTTCGACGGTGACATCTTGCTGGACGCTCACGATGACTTCGCCACCGCCACCGAGGCATCCGGACCCGACGGCAGCCATCCCGACGCCTACCGTTCGAAGTACGGACCGACGGTTCATGTATGAAACTCTACTGGTTTTGCTACTTAGTTCTACCCGCCCGGGTATAGAACATGATAACGAAAGGCACCCTTGGTCAGTTGGGAGACAGCGAGCCGAAAAGGAAGGAATTTAAGCCGTGGCACAGAACATTCGGCACCATGAGCAAGAAGTCGAAGGCCAAAAAGAAGCGCCTGGCCAAACTCGACAACCAGAACAGCCGCGTCCCGTCTTGGGTTATGCTCAAGACCGACCGCGAAGTCCAGCGCAACCCGAAGCGGCGCCACTGGCGCCGGGGCGACACTGACGAATAATGAGCGCTGGTGACTTTGAGGAGCGAGTCGTCACGATTCCGCTCCGAGACGCCCGTGCCGAGGCGAACCACAAGAAAGCCGACAAGGCGATGCGACTCATCCGCTCGCACCTCGCCCAACACTTCTCCGTTGCGGAGGACGCCGTCCGAATCGACCCCTCGATCAACGAGACGACGTGGGCCCGCGGTCGGTCGAGTCCGCCGAGCAAGCTTCGCGTACGGGCCGCTCGCTTCGAGGAAGAAGGCGAGGCCGTCGTCGAAGCAGAGACAGCGGAATAACCCTTGCTCCGCGCGGCATTCTCCGGGTCGTCGTACATCGGTGTCTTCGCCCGAGCGACTGACGACTGCGTGCTGGTTCGCCCCGATGTAGACGAGTCGCTGGTCGAGGACCTGAGCGAGGAACTCGAAGTGCCTGCCATCCCTACGACGGTGGGCCACTCAGCGACTGTCGGTGCCCTTGCGACCGGCAACAGCAACGGGTTGCTTGTCTCCTCACGCGTGCGTGAGACGGAGATAGAACGCATTCAGGACGTTGTCGACGTCCCTGTCACTGAACTCCCCGGTCGGATAAACGCCGCCGGCAACGTCGTCTGCTGTAACGATTCGGGCGCGTACGTCCATCCTGACCTCTCACGAGAGGCGGTTCAGGCTGTGCGTGACGGGCTCGACGTTCCCGTCGAACGCGGTGTCATAGCCGGCGTCAACACCGTTGGCACTGCCGCCGTCGCCACCGACAGCGGTGTCCTCTGTCACCCGAAAGCAACTGACGGGGAACTCGATGCACTCGAAGACCTCCTTGACGTTCCGGCCGATATCGGGACCGTCAACTACGGCGGCCCGCTGGTCGGCTCCGGGTTGGTGGCCAACGAGTTCGGCTACATCTGTGGCACCGATACCTCCGGGCCGGAACTGGGCCGCATCGACGCGACGCTTGGCTACATCGACTGATTCGATCTCGTGTTCCGGTGGACGCCGATCACGTGGTCGGCGGTGTGGCGACATACATACGGGTCGACAGACCGATTGATAGAGCCAGACCCCGGAGAATATCTATCAGGGCTTCTGCCGACCCGTACAGTAACCGAGGCTCTTGCCTAAGCTGGTGAAACCTCACTTTCGAGACCCGTCAAGAAAGCAGTCATCATTTTTCCGTCTTTCGATTTTCCGGAATAGTTGAATTGTTGTCAATCTGTTTGAGAGGCATCTGCTCACCATTCTCTGCTTACTACCCAATCTTGCCGAAACCAATCAAACACGACAGAGAGGTTTTCTTGTGGTTGTTTTCGGCATTTTGACCGATCTCCTCACCAGGACCCGATAACAGTGATCTAGTAGTTTTTTATTTCACACATGAAATCCAATAATCGACAGAAGGAAAAATGATCCATTCGGAATCTACGGGTCTCGAAAGTGAGTGGCACGTGGACGAGCGCGATGCGACCTTCGCCTTCGACCCACACTTGGTGATCGAGGCGGAGTTGGACGCACTCGGTCGGAAACACGCGATCGAGGAGCAGCTTGAGGCAGTCAAGACAGCGGAGAACCCCGACGAGACATTCGACGAGGCCTTCGGCTCGTGGATCGACCACTGGGAGGACAAGTTCGTCGAGGTGCATGGCCGGCCAGTTCCCGACGACCAACGGGAGGAGATCATCCGCCTGCTGGTGGATGAGTTGCGCTCGAGAGCCGGTCTCGACTGAGACTCCGCTTGGATCCGACAATAGCGGAAATCAGCTATCTCTCGTATCCACCGTGAGGAAACGGAATGGATGCAAGCTGGCCGTATCGAGTGATAGGATCCGTGACCGATGTCGATGGGCTACACCGCGAGGTCTTGGAACGACCAGTCGTCCGGGAGATCCTGTGTTCGTCCGGTCTCGGCAACAAGGTCGCGGATTCGAGTGACGACGTCTGACTCCCACTCGAAGGAGATATCGACGGCATCTTCCCAGTCCCAGTACCGAGGAACCATCGGCCACCTGTCCACGCGATCACAACGGCTCACGGCGTCAAACGCGAATCGGACATCGTCCACCCCCTCGTCCCTGACGATGTCGGCGAGACAGTCACAAGCCGCGTGCTGATCGGCATAGAACGCGTGTTCGAGGACACTCGCAACCCAGTAAACATCCTCTTGGGCGGTCGTCTGGATGCGGTCGGCGACCGGTTCGATGGGATGGGCGATTCCCCACCCGTAGGCAGCAGCCTCTTCCCACCCGGCGCCGGTTTCGTCGCCATGGAGCGCAAATAGGTAGGAAAGCCCGTCCGCTGGCATGGTCGCGACACCATCTGTCAGCCGCGTGCGGATCAGATACCGACCGATTGCGTTCCCAATCACGGGAGTCGGGGACGGATCGCTCGCGTCATCCTGTGGTTTGTAGCTGTCGATCAATTCGGCCAGCACCGACCACCCCTCCGCCGTGACGACGGCGTCCAGATGGATCGTCAGCGGTTCGAAGTAGTCCCAGAACAGATCGTTAGCGAGGCCGCGTTCATCCTCCTGTTGGGCCTGTCGGACCAGCCGTTCGTGTTCCGCAAGTGCTCTTGTGATCGCATCCACAGTCGGCTCCTGTTCCAGAAGCTCGTCCAAGTCGGTGGTGTCCAGTTGTATCTCTGCCTCGTCTTGAGGAACTTCCTCGGGGAGAAGAACCTCAATCCGCTTGCGGTCAATCCGACCCAACTCCTCCCACTCGTGGGCAGAGGCGAGATGCGCAGCGAGTTCCTCATCGTCCTCAAAGGTAGCGTTGCAGTGATGGCACTCGGGCATACCCGCTGATAGCGCCCACCTGACAATAACCCTTGATGCTGCCGCTACCGTGTCGATAGATCGGTCGTGAGCGAACGAGCAACCGCTCCGCTTCGCTGGCGACGGGACAACGGGTCGCAAGGACGACATACCGGCGTCCCCTATCG
>JAQCNK010000348.1 GCA_028275075.1 Haloarcula sp.
ACTCCTGCTGGGGCGACTCCAGTTGACTCCCGTCGCGAGGACAGTAGTCGTAGGCGTCGGTCGTCGCCTGGAACCCACAGTGGGGACACTCCTGTACGATTGTCGGCCCGTCGTCGTCGCCAAGACCACGGAAGAGAAACGGGATAAAAGGCAGAAACAGGAAGACGAGCAGGCTATCGAAGTACACCCACAGCGCTATCGAGAGCAACACACTCACGAGGAGCCCAATGGCCGCCGTCAGTGTCCGTGAGCCGACCATACCTCTTCTCCCGGCTGGAGCGCGAAAAACGCCGCGATAGCTGCCAAAGGCAAGATAGTTGGTTGGCCGTGGCCCACGCCTTGGTATGACCGATTACTTCGAGGTCCACGAGCGCGACGGGGCCGCGCGGCTGGGCGAACTACGCCTCGCCGACTCCGTGTCGACGCCGGCGCTTGTCGACGACGTGGACGCCGATACACCGGGACGGGTCCACACCGTCCTCGACGACGCCGGGGGGCGCTGGCCCGCCGAACCGGACACCCCCGAGGGCGACGATTCGGCGGTGACGATACTGCCACATCGCGGTCTCCCTGCCGGTACGCCCGAAGAGGTCGCCGAGGCCTTCGCCGACGACTATCCGGATGTGGACTTCCCGAGCGGTGCCGTTGTCTCGCCGAGGACTGCTGGCGACCACGCCGCTGATATCACCGCCCTCGCCGGGGCGCCCGGCTACGTCGGCCACGGCTCAGCGTTCGTCGACGCGCTGACGACCGTTACGGACGCCGTCCCGGCCGACACTGCGCTGTATCTGCCCGGGGTCGCCACCCCCCGGAACGTCGCCACGCTTGTCTATGCTGGTGTCGACCTCGTGGACCCACACAAAGCCATCATCCGCGGGACCGAGGGCCGCTATCTCACGACGGACGAGGCCTACTTCCTCGAAGACCTAAAGGAACTCCCCTGTGCCTGTCCGGCCTGCCAGCAACCCCGCGACTCCTTCGACCGCGAGGACTGCGCCGAACACAACGTCCACGCGCTCGCCGCGGAACTGGCCCGCGTCCGCCGCCGAATTCGCGACGGCCGGCTTCGCGACTACGTCGAGGGGCAGGCCAGACAGGATAACTGGCTCACCGCCACCGTCCGCATCTTGGACCAGCGCTACAGCTACGTCGAGCAGCGAACGCCGCTTCTCCGTCGAGCGGAACTCGCTGCGACCACCGAGGACGCCATCCGACGCCCCGAGATACAGCGGTTCGCCCAGCGGGTGACCGACCGCTACGTGCCGAGGTTTGACGACCGACCGCTCGTGCTCGTCCCGTGTTCGGCCCGCAAACCATACAGCGATTCACAGAGTCACAAGCAGTACCACGACGCTATCCAGTGGCGCGCCCACGTCGTCTCGATGACCTCGCCTATCGGCGTCGTCCCACAGGAACTCGAACTCACCTACCCCGCCCAGCACTACGACTCAGTGGTGACTGGTGACTGGTCGGCAAACGAAATCGAGTTCGTTTCCAGGGTACTCGAAGCCTACCTCGAAGACGCCAACTACCCAGAAATCATCGCCCACGTTTCCGGCGACGGATACCGGGAAATCTGCGAGCGCGTGGCGGCGTCGCTGGGGCGAGAGGTTACCTACACTGTTCGTGACCACCCGACGACGGCCGACTCGCTCGGGAACCTCGCGGCGGAACTGGAGGGGTGGGACACCTACCAGAAGTCGACACGCGAGCACAACACCATCCGTGCTATCGCCGACTACCAGTTCGGTCCCGCCGCGGGCGACGAACTGTTCCCCGATATCGGGACACAGGGCCGGTACCCGCAGTTGCGGGCCGACGACGCCGACGGCGAACAGCTCGCGGCGCTCGCCCAGCAGTACGGCGTCCTCTCGCTGACGACGGCGGGCGCACGCCGCTGGGTTGAGAGCGACGTGCCCACGAAGACGGTTGAAATCGACCCGTTCGTCCCCCACGGCTCTGTGCTTGCACCCGGGATTGTCGAGGCCAGCGACGACATCCGCGTCGGCGACGAGGTGGTCGTCCGTGGTGACGCCGCCTTCGGCGTTGGTCGCGCCCAGATGCACGGTGCGGAGATGAACTCCTCGACGCGCGGTATCGCCGTTCAGATGCGCCACACGGAAGAGCTGTAGGGGCGCGGATCTTATCCACCGCGACCGTCATCGGTCTGTATGGCTCTCCAGTCGCGCCGCTATCGCCCCGCGATAGGATTCGCTTTGCTCCTCCTCCTCGTCTCGCTCCTGCCCGCGCCGGCGGCCCGCGGCCCGACACCCCAACTGCTCGGATTCGCGCCCGACAAGTGGATCCATGCCGGTAGTTACGCGGCGCTCACCGCGCTCCTTCTCCGGGGCCACGGCCGTCGAGAACTCGCCACCATTGCCCTGCTGGTCGCCCTCGCCGTCGGCTACGGCGGCAGTATCGAACTGCTGCAGGG
>JAQCNK010000001.1 GCA_028275075.1 Haloarcula sp.
TGTGCTGTCGAACTACACCTCGCCGCGGTCACAGCCGAGACCGCTGTCCGTTGGCACCCACACAATGACCGCCGAACTCTGGATCGACGTTGAATTCGAGAAGCACTACGGGGTTTCCAGTGCGCAGTGTTCTGAGTGGGATTGGGTCCAGATCGTGAACACTTCCTGCCCGCAGACGGGCACCAGAGGAACTCGAACGGTCGCTCGCCGACGGCGATCTCGCAGGTGCCGAGCTTCAGGAAGGCCGTGACGTGATTACGCGCTGGGAGGAGAATCTCGAAGACCGTCGTCTGATCAAGCACGCGTTGGCGCTCCACTCGGATGTCGAGGCCGCTCACGAACAGCGAATCGACGTGGCTGACCGCGCCCCAAACTAATTCTCGTGATCTTCTAACTAGTGGGCGTCATCGAGGGCGACACAGCTACTCACAGGACTACTCATCCGCCCTTTCCCGGAGATCGACTGCTGCCTTCTCGAAGTGGTCCGCGAGGAACGGCGTTCCCGCCGTCACCCGCTCCTCAAGGAACGCAACGGCGTCAGTGACTGCATCAGCGTCGCGTTCCGCGATCACGGCACAGTCGACATATCCGTCGAGTGCCCGACTGAACGCACGTGAGAAGTGGTCGTAGGCGCCGTCGACGCGCTCCATATTGTCGTCGAGCGACTCGACGAGGGCTCGATAGACGGTCGCCGCCGACGCGTACTGCTCTTGCTCGCGGTACTCGTTTGCGAGATCGAACCACCGCGTGAAGTCGATGGGTTCGAAGACGACGTGGTACTCAGGGTTCGTCTCGTCGAACCGCCGATCGATCGAGGCACGAAGCCCGTCGACCGACTGTCTCGTCGGCTCGCCAACGCCGGCGAGAAACCGGGCGCGGAGATCCGTATTGGTCGCGAGTTCGTCACGCAGGAACGCGCGGAGTTCGTCGGCGTCGGCACTGTCGAGTGCGGCGTCGAGTCGATCGCCGTCGTCTGCCGGTGGGTCGTCGACACACCGAAGCAACACGGCGACGACGTGCTTGCACGCTCCCGGCCCGTCGCACGGACAGTCACACCACGGGGCAAACCCGTCTGCGGCGAGGTCAACACGAACATCGTACTGACGGCTGCCACTCACGACGGCGGTGACGGTGCTGTCGACGCGGTGTATCTCGTGGATACGGCCCTCAGCAAGATATCGTTCGCCGCGTTCGAAGACTGCGTCGGTACAGATATCTCGAACCGTGTCCTCGGTTGCATCCATATGCGTGGCCGATATTCCAGTGCGAACGGGAAAACCGTGCGTCAATCTCGCTTTCGCTCCGGATTGGAGCGGTCTTGCTCTGCGAGAAACCACGGTACTGTCGCAGTACTACGGAGAACAGCTTGGAGAGAGTCCTACTCGGTCGCGAGTTCGTCGTAGATCTCCTCGTGCTCGTCGAGGTCTTGGCGTCCGAGGAACCGAATGAGATACTGCCGTGCCTCTTCGGGGGACAGCTCGTCGGGAACCTCGGGCTGCTCACTTTCAGCGGCCATCCTTATTCGTCACTATGGCGGTCATCGTCATAATCGTTCGGTTCGTGTTGTCCATTGTCGCCTGTATCGAGCTTGGGATCTCTGGATAGCTGATCTGTGCCTTCGATGCGTGACAGCCACAGGTTGATGATTGTCTCGTACTCCGGAGCGAGCGGCTCTGTGTATGCTCTGAGATACTCGATCACGTCATCCCCATCGACAGCGCCCTTATGCGTCGCGAGCGCCTTCAGGGTCTCTTTGATATCTCGATCGGAATCGAAGCGGTGGCCATTCAGCGCGTAGAAAATCCGGGCCAACATAAGCGCCGTTCGCTTATTCAATCTCTGCTTTCGCTGGTGCCCTTCGATTTACTGTATCGCCCTTGGTATTCATTCTCTGTTCAGCATCCAGCTGTTGGAGTGTGTCTCGATGGGTCCGAATCGTTGTCGTTGAGATGTTAGCGGCTTCAGCAACCCCGGACTGCGTCAACCATCGCCCCTCTTCGCGACCGCCCTTGTAGAGGAGGCTGCGGCGAACCCGGCCGGATAGACGCCCGTCGTGACGCCGCGCTTCTCGGCCTGCTCCGCGAGGGCTCAGCGGGGAGGCACAGCTCCTCGTTCAGCGTCTTGTACGCGTTCGTGACTCGTGACTCCGCGACGCGGGCCATCTCGCTGACGTCGTCCACCAACCGTGAGCGGCCGTTGCACCGGTAGGCCCCGTACACGCTGGCCGCGGCGATGGCCTCGATGGATCTGCCACAAAGCAGATCCTCGTTCTGGGCACTCCGGAAGAGCTGGCACGCCTGGTCGCGGACCGTATCGGAGACCTCGAAGGCACTCGCCAACCGACGCACCTCGCATCCATCGTCGATCGCGGTGTCGACGGGTGGCGCCTCGACGTCGGACTCGTCGACTGTCAGCTCCTCGTACACCCGTTCGTGCAGGACGAAGGTGACGCCGTTCCGGCGAGCGAACCGGCGAACAGCCTGGTAGCGGCTGTTCGAGGGCCGTCCCATCGCGACGAACAGGCCGGTGTCGGCGATGTGGAGCCGGCTCACGCGTCGTCAGCCGCGTCGCCGACGTCCAACTCGTTGAGTCCTGCCCCAGCCTCCTTGATGTCGTAATGTTCGTGGACGACGGGCCAGAGCGCTTGGAGGATCATCTCCGCAGCCAGCGGCGAGATATCGAGATCCTCGGCCATAAGCCGGTGTGTCACCTCGCCGCGCCCCCGAGCGACGGCGTAGGTGAGCGCGGTCGCGAGGCCGGCGACGCCGTGGCGGTCGATGTAGGTGTCGATGTCGGCGTCTGTCTCTCGGCGGCCGACGGCGTCGGTCAGCGCCGGCGTAATCGTGTACTCGCGGTCGCCGGCGGCCGTCGTCACGGTCAGGTCGATCTCTCGGGCGGCGTACCGGCGCGGCTGCTCGTCGTCGGTGATGTCGACGACGCCGGCGTCGACGACCCGGTTGACGTAGCTGTAGGCGGTTCCCTGAGCAAGTTCAAGATCGTCCATCACGCCCTGGACGGTCGCTTCGTCCGCCCGAGCGAGGTACGCGTACAGCTGGGCGAGCTGTGGCTCTGTGAGAATCTCCGCGACCGAGAGGAAGTCCTGGAGAATGTCGCTGTCGGCGCGATTTGAGGTGCGTGACACGGATCGTTCTTGATTACAGTTTCCAGTGAATCAGCAAACGGTAGTAGGGATGACGCTGCTGGCATCGCGCATCGGGACCAGCCGAGAATCAGTTGACACAGGACGTGCTGACGGGATGAGGGCTCCTATAAAAAGGGGATTCTCAGGCGGAAACGTAGTTAATCAACTGGTTCGCAACGTCTTCGATACGCTCGTCGACGATCGAGGTCAGATAGTGGTCGATGTCCGCAGTACTGGTGAGCGTCGCGATCGACCACGGGAGAACGTGGCTTCGTTCACCGAGCGGGTCGCCCGCATAGTCGGTGCCTCGGAGCGTGATCGACTGCTCGTGGTAGGTCTTCGTTGAGATCAGGGCTGTGATGAGTTGGGATATCGTTCGAGTCCTCCATGCCCACGACGATCCACCGGACGTCCTCCGTTGTCTCCACGGCTCCGTCGGCACGCTCGAGAGCTCGAATGACCGCAAGCAAGGTCTCTCCAGCATCGATCCGGTCCTGGATGTACTCATCGAGGAGGTCGAGCCTGTCGTCTTGGAAGACTCCCGAGCGTGTCAAAAGCGCCAGCATCTCCTCGGGTGGAACAGCATACTCGTCCCGACGATCGAGGAGCTCAACGAGGTCGTCGACAGCGATGGTCATTAGCTCGGTCGTTTCGGCGTTATCGATCACCTTCGGAGCAACGCCTGGGGCGACCACGATGGCGTGATCAGCCCCACGCTGGCGTCGATGCTTGTCCACGTTGGTGACCTCTATCGAGCTGACTCGCCCGTTCCCTCGGGCCTTCACTTCGACAACGACGTGTTCGGGGGATCGGATCTCCACGTCGGTGTCACCCCCTCCCTCGATCCAGTCGGCGGGACAGCCCAGCCGGGAGAAGGCCTTCGCAACGAGTTTCTCGAACTCCTCGTGAGCGTTCCCATCTGTGCTGGCCGCCCGGAGTTGGTCGGCGAGGTCGGGAGTGGGTCCGTCGTCTTCGTCGTCGACCGGGTGAATACGCTCGCCGGCATCGGTCAGGTCGGCAATACCAGTTTCGACTGATTCCTCGCCAGAGAGCTGGTTGAGGCGTTTGTCTGTGACTCGTGTGAATCCCCGCGGGCGGTCGGTCCCATCATAGCCAACGAGCCCGTTGAACTCCTCAATGTCGACATCGACTTCCTCAACATCGGTGAGGAAGGTCATGTACTCCCACGGGCTTTCCTCGTTCCAGCGACCGTGTTCAACGTTCTCTCTCCAGAGATACTCCGCAAGGTCGGGGTCGTGTCGGAGTTGGAGGACTTGCCCCCTCGCGACGAACGCGCCATCGTGGTAGACGAGCGCGATGTCGTTTCGCTCAACGTTCCGCCACGTCCCATCTACTGATGTACTCCAGACGTGGACGAGATTGTTGTCAGATGTTGTCTGAAACAGTTCAAGATCGTCATTGAGATATGGCTCAACATGCGTAATCGCTCTGATCACGAACGGGTATAAGCCGGCGAACGTGCTCGGGCCGTCGGTCGGAGGTCGCGAGGCGACCGCCGTGTCCGACGACCCGCGCGGCGACGTAGCGGTGGCTCCGACGGCGGCGAACGTCCCCGAGTCGCGGCGGGTTGACCCGGCGTCGCTCGCGTCGCCGGACGAGTGAATCGATCCGAGGGCGGTCGCGTTCCGGTCAGTCGTCCGCCGGGTTCGGTTCGGCGGTCGCCTGTCCCTCGTGTCTGAGACAGGCGGACTCGTGGTCTGCCGCGTGGACCGTCCGCCCGGGGTCGGTCTCGGCACACGGTGTCGTGATCGCGTCCATCAATATCTCTCCCGCCCGCTCGTCATCCCCGTCAATCAGGAGGTCGAGCGCCTCAGAGAGCGTCCGCTCGAGGTCGGGGTCGCCGACGGTCTCGCCGATGTCGAACTCCCGGCGGATCTCCGATCGAATCTCCGTGTTCGTCGGCTCGGTCCCGCTGGCGGCGATGTTCTCGCGGACATCTTCGACGTCGACCTCTCCGGCGGTGACCTTGTCGCGGAAGTTCAACAGGCCGCGCCAGTCCTCCTGATCGATGTCGATACCGTCCGGCTGGATCACCTTGTGGCACCGCGTGTGGAACCGGCAGCCGCTCGGCGGGTTCGTCGGGCTGGGGACGGTCCCCTTCAGCTCGATGCCGCCGACGCTCGCACGCGGGTCCGGCGTCGGGATCGAGG
>JAQCNK010000295.1 GCA_028275075.1 Haloarcula sp.
GCCTCGACGCCACGACGACAGCGTCCTCGAATCCCTGCTCGGGCTGACGCTTGCGCAGGACGGACTACAATCCTTTTGAGGCGTGGGAGTGACCGACAGGTATGCAGACCCACATCGTCCCGGTCGGCTTCGATTACGACCGGCTCATCGCGCCGCTGGTGCGCGAGCAACTCGACGTGGACCGGGTCATCCTGCTTGAAGGGGCGGTCGGGTCCGAAGCGAACGTCGAGTACTCGCGCAATCTCGCCGAGAAACTGGAGAAAGACTACCAGAACCTGTTGGGAGCCGAAACCGAGCGAGTCGTCGTCGCCGATGTCTATGATTACGACGAGGCCTTCGAGCAGGCCTTCGCGCTCATCAACGCCGAACTCGACTCCGGGAGCGAGGTGTGGGTCAACGTCTCCGCGATGCCCCGGACGGTCTCCTTTGCCTTCGCGACGGCGGCGCACTCGATCATGGTCGAGCGCGAAGGCGACCGCGAGCGCATCCACACGTACTACACCGTCCCCGAGAAGTACCTAGAAACTGAACTCGCCGAGGAGTTACGCAAGCAGGTCGACCTCCTCGAAGACCTGCAAGCCGGCGAAGGCGTCGACGGCCGCGTTGACGAACGGCTGTCGACGGCACTGGATCTGCTCGACGAGTTCGACGAGCGCGGGACGACCATCGGCGCCAAGGAGATAGGCGGCTCCCACGTCGTCGAACTGCCCGTCGCTTCCTTCTCGAACGTCAAGCCCTTCGAGAAGGTCATCCTCTTCACGCTAGGCGAGCACGGGGAGTTCGAGTCTGTCTCCGAGCTAGCACAGGCGCTGGCTCGGGACATGGGCGAGGAGTATACCGATTCGTTCCGGTCGAAGGTTATCTACAACGTCGACCGGTTAGGTCCCGGCGGCAAGGGGTATATCGAACAGGAAGAACACGGGAAATCCTACCGGACGAAGCTATCCCGCATTGGCGAACTATGGGTGCGTGCTCACTCCGCCGAGGACGGCGACCGAGGCGACACGAACCTGTAGTGATTGTGGCGGTCAGATTCCCGACGGGTCCACCAACAAACCGAAGTCGTTTAGCCCCCGGTTGGCGCACATACATCTAATGCTGCGTCGAGCAACCCGTCCGACACTTCTCGTACCCTGCGTAGTAGGGGTTTCCACGCCCCACTAACATCACCCCTCGACGCCCGCACCGCTTCTGACCGACCGGCAGACCGCAACTACATATGAGTGACACACAGGACTCACCGACCGAGGAACCGCCAGCCGACGAACAACTCACCGGAGAGTACGACCCCGCCGATATCGAGCCCAAGTGGCAAGCCCACTGGGTGGCCGAGGACACGTACGCCTACGATGCGAGCGACGACGAGCCGGGAGCGGACGCCGACACCCGCTTTTCCATCGACACGCCGCCGCCGACCGTGTCGGGGAACCTCCACATGGGCCACCTTTACCAGTTTACGCTGCAAGACTTCGTCGCCCGCTACCACCGGATGGCCGACGACTCGGTCTACTTCCCCTTTGGCTACGACGACAACGGTATCGCCTCCGAGCGGCTCACAGAGCGCGAACTCGACATCCGCCACCAGGACTACGAGCGACGGGAGTTCCAGAAGAAGTGCCGCGAGGTCTGTGCGACATACGAAGAGGAGTTCACCGAAGACGTCCAGTCCTTGGCGATCTCGGTCGACTGGTCGAACACCTACAAGACCATCGCGCCAGAGGTCCAGCGGGTCTCACAGCTGTCGTTCCTTGACCTCTACGAGCAGGGTCGGGAGTACCGCCAGCGCGCGCCGACTATCTGGTGTCCGGACTGCGAGACTGCCATCTCGCAAGTCGAACAGGAGGACGAGGACAAGTCCACGAAGTTCAACGACATCGCGTTCGATCTGGTCGAGGACAGTTCGGGCGAGGCCGACGACGACGCCACGTTCACTATCTCGACAACTCGTCCCGAACTCCTCCCGGCGTGTGTCTCCGTCTTTGTCCACCCCGACGACGATGCGAACCAACACCTCGTTGGCGGCACAGCACGGGTCCCCCTGTTCGGCCAAGAGGTCCCGATCATCGCCGACGAGCGCGTCGACATGGAGACCGGCAGCGGTCTCGTGATGTGTTGTACTTTCGGCGACCAGAACGACATTGAGTGGTATCAGGCCCACGATCTGGACCTGCGGTTGGCCATCGACGAATCCGCGACGATGACCGACGTGGCCGGCGACTACCAAGGGATGCACACAACCGAGGCTCGCGAGGCCATCATCGATGATCTCGACGCGGAGGGGTACCTACTGGAATCCCGTGACCACGACCACACCGTCCAGGTCCACGAACGCTGCGGTATCGAAGTCGAGTATCTTGTCACCGAGCAGTGGTATATCAAGATGCTCGATAAGAAAGACGAGTACCTCGACGCTGGCCGGGAGATGGAGTGGTTCCCCGAGAAGATGCTCAGTCGCTACCAGCACTGGATCGAGGGACTGGAGTGGGACTGGTGTATCTCCCGCCAGCGCGACTCGGGAATCCCCATCCCCGTCTGGTACTGCGACGACTGTGGTGAGCCGATCATGGCCGAGAAGGCGGACCTGCCGGTCGACCCCCTCTCGGACGAGCCGCCCGTGAGTAGCTGTCCCGAGTGTGGCCACGACGACCTGACACCGGAAGAGGATGTCTTTGACACCTGGGCGACCTCTTCGCTAACACCGCTGGTCAACGCGGGCTGGGACTGGCACACCGACGAGTCGGCAGATGCAGCCGACTCGGCGGACGGGGAAGGCGGGGAGTTCAGGATGGACAACCCCGAGCTCTACCCGTTCGACCTCCGGCCGCAGGGTCACGACATCATCTCCTTCTGGCTGTTCCACACCGTCGTCAAGTGCTACGAGCACACCGACGAGGTCCCGTTCGAGAACGTCATGATCAACGGGATGGTGCTGGATGAGAACCGCGAGGCGATGTCCAAATCGAAGGGCAACGTTATCCCACCAAGCGAGGTGTTGGAGAACTTCCCGGTCGACGCTGCTCGCTACTGGGCCGCCGGCACTTCCATCGGCGACGACTTCCCGTACAAGGAGGGTGACCTCGAAGCCGGCGAGCGCCTGCTCCAGAAGCTCTGGAACGCCTCACGGCTTGTCGACCAACTCACGCCCGCTCAGCGGCCTACCGAGCCCGACGAGCTATCGTCGGTCGACCGGTGGCTGCTCGCGGAACTCGACGCCACTGTCGAGTCGGTCACCGCGAAGTTCGAGGACTACGCCTTCTCGAAGGCTCGCAACGAACTGCGGTCGTTCTTCTGGAACAGCTTCTGTGACGACTACCTCGAAATCGCGAAACAGCGACTCTCTGATGGCGGCGACCGGTCGACGGAGTTCACACTGTTGACCGCACACCGGACGTTCCTGAAGCTGTTCGCGCCCTTCCTCCCGCATATCACCGAAGAGCTGTGGGACAGACTCGACTATGCGGCCGGCGAGAGTGGGACCGACGGCTCCGTTCACACCACCGACTGGCCCGTCGCGGGCGGATACGAGGCCGATCTGGCGGCCGGCGAGACGGCGATGGAGGTCGTCTCCGCACTCCGTCGGCACAAGACCGAGAACGGCTTGCCGCTGAACGCCGACCTCGACCACGTCGAGGTGTATGGCTACATCTCGGGCTTCGAAGACGCTGTCGCCGAGGCGATGCACGTCGAGACGCTGGACGTCTACGAGGACGCCCCCGATATCTCGACGGAGGTAAGCGGCATCGACCTCGACTACTCCATCGTCGGGCCGGAGTTCGGCAGCGACGTGGGCGCCATCGACGCGGGCATCGAGTCTGGCGACTACGAGATCGACGGCGAAACGCTCGTCGTGGCCGACGAGTTCGAACTCGGCGCCGATTGCTTCGAGATAGAGGAGAGTCGGATCTACTCCGGTGACGGTGAGATGACCGAGACCGAGAGTGCGGTCGTCGTGGTGCGGTAGTCGCTCGGAGCCCCCGGGGTCTGATACGGTCGGTTGTAACGATTTACCGGTGATTTGCCGGGCCGGGTCCAGCAAATCCCGGCAATGGCTTACAACCGACCGTATCAATCAGAGGATATCGCGGGTCCACTCGGCGACGGTTACCGCGTCCGGGCCGAGTAAGTAGACGACCGGCTCGACGCCCATCCCGCCGGTCTGGTAGAGCACATCTGCCTCCGTCCCTCCGAGCGCGTCGGCGATAGCCGGTTCTAGGCTGGCCTCGGCGTCAAACTCGACGGCGGTGTGGCCCGCCGCTTCGAGCGATGCGACGACGGACTCGTCGTAGCGGATGTTCAGGCCCGCCCGAACCGAGCTGCCGACCGCCCGCGCCGCCAGTACCACTGACGCGACGTGTTCGCTCACGCCGAACTCCGGTTCCGCCGGAAAGGTCGCCCGCCCCTTCACGTCGAGAATCCGACCCGGAACGGCGACCACATCGTCGATGCCATCGGCATCGGGCAGCGTCTGTACGAGGTTCGAGCCGACCGCCGGGATGAGTGTCGCGAAGCCGCTGGTGTTCTCCAACACTCTGAGCCCGCGCCGGACCGACGACAACGTCCGCTCGGCGGCCCGAAGCTGGGAGTCCGGGTCGTGAACCGCGAACTCGCCGTCGTAGTCCGCCAGTTCGGGAACGACCGCCTCGTGGAGCCTGGCCAACACACCGCCCTGTTCGAGTTCGCGGACGAACACCTCCGTCTCAACGAGTGCCTGCACGGAGCTCATCTCTCCGCTGGCCAGTCCTTCGGCGATCCGACTGACCAGTTCGGTCAGTCCGCGGTGATCGAGCAGCCGCTCGTTGCGCTCGACCTCGCCGTGGACATACTTTGAGACGGCGCTCTGACTGATTCCCAGCAGCTCTGCAACCTCTGACTGGGTGAACCCGCGCTCGCGCAACGCCTCGGCGAGCAACGAGCGATACGTTGGCAGGAACTCGTCGACGACGACTTCTTCGATGAACCGCATGCTACCGAAAGCCTCCCGGCAATGGTCGGGGCAGCATCATTGGTCGCCTCCAAACTCTCTGTCTCCCTGTATCTTGCTCGCCTGCGGTCCGGACTGGTCCTGGTACTTCGAGCCGCGTTCGGCGCCGTAGGGGCGGTCCGCCGGCGTCTTCAGTTCGGTGAAGGTCAGCTGTGAGATGCGCATTCCGGGTGTGAGCGCGACCGGCGCTGTACCCAGATTGGAGAGTTCGAGCGTAATCTGGCCCTTGTATCCGGGGTCGCACAGTCCCGCAGTCGCGTGGACCACGATCGCGAGCCGGCCAAGCGACGAGCGCCCCTCGACGTGGGCGATGAGATCGTCGGGGATCTCGACGCGCTCGTGGGTCGTCCCCAGCACGAAGTCGCCGGGGTGGAGGATGTACTCGCCGCCTTCCTCGACTTCGGTCAGTTCGACGTACTCGTCGACCTCGTTCTCGCTGTTGGGATGGATACAGGGGATGTTCGCGTGCTGGAACTCCAGGAACTCTCGGCCCAGCCGCAGGTCGACGCTGGCGGGCTGAATCTG
>JAQCNK010000296.1 GCA_028275075.1 Haloarcula sp.
GACTACTACGAGAGTATGGTTATCCGGCTGTACGAGTACCACGGAAGCGCCAAGGAACCACAGTCGGCATCCCAGCCGTTCGTTTACGTCATCGACTGGGACCGAGCGACGACCCGCAACGGTCGAGTCAGACAGGTCTCACCGGAGGACGGATCGGGCGTAGTGAAACAGTTCCAGACGATGGAAGCGGCCCAGAACTTCACCGAGTCTGACGGGACCGCACAGATCGGCGGCTTCGGGGCACAACCCGGCGAGCGCGTGCCGGCGCTGGAACACTACCGATACGTCGGCTCCAGCGAGACGAGCGCCTACAGTTCGGGCGCGTACACTAGGAGTCAACTTATCGAGACTACGGCCTTCGGGGCATTTGAGGATCCTGTAGTGGCACAACTGTCGCGGCTGCCGTCGGACACCTGTACGGACAGCCAGAAAGCGATACCCCTGGGAAGCGCAACCTTCTGTATGGCTGACGCGGCCGCCAAGACGATGAGCCACACCAACCCGTCGTGGACCAAGACGTTCGAGCGTATACCCGGTGGGACGATTGCGGGAACCGCACCCGCGAACCAAACTGTCGAGGCAACTGTGCCGATGCGAAACAGCATCACTGGCGAGACGTTTGAATACACCCAGCAGGTCCAAGTGGGCGATGACGGCCGCTTCGAGATGACTGTCCCGTACTCGACGACCGGCTACGAAGACTGGGGGACAGACGAGGGGTATACGAACGTGAGCGTTCGCGCGGAGGGGCCGTACGAGTTCAGCATCCCCGCAAGCACCCGCCGTTTGATTCCGCTCAACGGTACCGCTCAGGTTACCGAGGGGCAGGTTGTCGGCGAGAACGAGTCGGCGACGACGGTCAATCTGACTATCCCGACCAACACCGATACGAGCAGCAACGAAACGACGAACGACACCACCAACGAGACATCGACTGACGCAGATGGGTCTTCGACGGAAGACAGTTCGGTTACCGAGACCAGCACGAACGACACGTCAAACATGATCGTGGGACCGACAGCTAGACCGGTACCATAAATCGTTACAACCGACCGTATGAGGAGCAACGAACAGCCAGCGGTATTAGGAATTGACCGGGTTGAAGCTCCCGTTGATGTCCCACTCGTGGAGACAGTGTGGATTCCCGGACTGTTTCGTCCCGTCGTCGACTTCGATCCGCCAGGTAGTGGCAGCCTCGTCCCACACATCGTGTCGCCCACATCGTTCGCACGTCCGCTCACGTGGCAAGCTAAGCACTGTCATATCTGGGCTCTATACGTGAATAGTTATCAGCGTGCCGGTCCATACAGTTTTTTCGGGGTTGTGGGGCGCTCCGAACAGCCAACACAGACCCCTCTGCGGAGACGTTCCCTCGGAGCGTCATTCAGAAGTCGGGGAGGTCACCGGCGTCGACCTCCTGGGCCTCCCAGTCGAGGTAGTCGTCGGCCAGCACGTCACAGACGACCTGGCCGAGTTCGGTCAGTCCGGCGTTAATAGACGAGACCGTCTCCCAGGATTCGAGTTCCGGGTGAATATTCCGCTCGCGCCAGTTCTCGGGGAGTCCGGGCGCGTGGTAGCCCACCCGTCCGGCAAAGGAATCCCAGAAGAAGTCGAACTCGCCGACGAGGTCGAGATCAGTGACGATGGCCCACGTCTCCTCGTCGAGGGCGGTGTCGGCGGCCCACTCGTTGAACGCCGCGTCCCAGGCGCCGTCGGCGAGCGCTTCGGACAGCTCCTCGCGTCGGTACTCGTCGCCCTGTACGTCAACGTCGTCGTATTCGTTCGTGTCAACTGCAGTCGAGAGTGTCGGTCGATCAGGGGCAGGTACGTCCAGTGTCATAGGCCCCCTTCGACGGCGAGAAGCATAAGCGTCATCGACTTCGGTAGCGGTAAGACTGGAGACAGCGACTCGGCCGAAATGTCTCGGTACGTCGCTCCGACATCCCGTCTCAAGCTGTGACGTACTGGGACTCCCAGTCTTGTCTCGCCTCGAGTTCACGCTCACCCCGGCGCGTCAGGGTATAGAAGTTGGTCCGCCGGTCACGCTGGCCCTTCTCGACTAGTCCCTTCTCGACCAGCGTATCGAGGTTGGGATAGAGTCGGCCGTGATTGACCTCGCTCTCGTAGTATCCTTCGAGTTCATCTTTGATCGCGAGCCCGTGTGGCTCATCCAGTCCCGCGATAACGTACAGTAAGTCACGCTGAAACCCAGTCAGGTCATGCATATGTCTCATTATACAGTTGGCGTCCACACATATCATTGTTTCTAAAGTACCGGTAATATACTTACTAACAAGTTATCTACCGTCGTCGTGCGGTTACTCCTATTTTACTCCTATAGTTTACTATAGATTACGCGCGCCAGAGCCAGTATTCAACATCATATCCTGCTATATTGTCACTCTTCATTTCGAGTCAGCAACATTGACCGACCCGACAAGGGTAAAGGAAGCGACTGTGTAGGCGGGCATGATGACCGAATACACGGCATCGGCGGACGACGAACTTCCCCAACCGAGAGATGAGGGGTCCGTCGAAGTCGTGGGGACTGCCCACGTCTCCGAGCAGAGCGTCGAGGAAGTGGAATCAACACTCGAACAGCGCCGTCCCGATATTGTCGCTGTCGAACTCGATGAGGGACGGTATCGCCAGATGCAGGGCGAGACGCCCGACGACCTCGAAGCCAGCGACCTGCTGCGGGGGAACACCGTGTTCCAGTTCCTGGCGTACTGGATGCTTTCGTACATCCAGGCACGTCTTGGTGACCGCTTCGATGTCGAACCCGGCGCCGACATGAAAGCCGCCATCGAAACCGCCGAGGAACTCGGCCTGGGTCTGGCTCTGGTCGACCGGGATATCCAGACCACAGTCCAACGGTTCTGGGCCAGACTGACCGGCCGTGAGAAACTGACGCTGCTGGGGAGTCTCCTCGCGGAGCTGGGGCCACCACTCACCGTCGGTCTGACCGTTGGTGCTGTCTTCGGCGGCGGTTTCGCTGTTGTCGCCAGCGCGTTTCTCGGGACCGTCGTGTTGCCGGCGGGCGGGTTCGGCGGGACAATACCGGCCGGGTTGGTCGGTCTGTTAGATACGCTGGTCGTCATCGGTATGATGAGCGCCGGGTTGGGACTCCCGCTCGCAATACTGTTGGGTCGCTTAGGCGGCGACGCCGAAGCTGTCGAGGCGTTCGATATCGAAGAGATGACCGACACTGATGTCGTAAGCGCGATGATGGAGGAGTTCCGGCAGTTCTCGCCCGGCGGCGCGGAGGCGCTTATCGACGAGCGCGACGCCTTCATCGCCCACCGCTTGGTCGAACTGCGTGAGGCGGGCTATCACGTCGTCGCAATCGTCGGTGCGGGTCACCGCGAGGGTATCGAGCGCTACCTTGCACATCCCGAGGAACTGCCGCCGATGGAAACGTTGGTCGGTACCGAGAGCGGCGGCCGGTTCTCGCTGTACGAACTCGTGGGCTACGCCATCGGATTCGTGTTTCTCATCTTCTTTGGCCTCCTCGTGCTTGGCGGGGCGAGCCAGGCCCTGCTGCTCAAACTGTTTGTCGGCCTCGTGGTCGTCAACGCTGTCTGTGCGGGTGGATTAGCCAAAATCGCGGGGGCCCATTGGTCAAGTGCGGCCGCCGCGGGGCTGTTCGGGTGGTTGACAAGCCTCTTCCCGCTGCTGGCAGCCGGCTGGTTCGCCGGCTATGTCGAGTTGCGTTACATCTCCGTTAACGTGGGCGATATCGCAAAACTCAACGAGATACTCGGCGATGAGGAGGCCCCAATTGCCGATCTGATCGCCCGCCTTCGAGCGGTTCCGCTCTTCCGACTCATCTTTATTGTCGCGCTGGCAAACGTCGGGAGCGCAGTGGCTTCTTACGTTGTCTTCCCGCTGCTCTTGCCGTATCTTGCAGCAGGCACCGACGGAATCAATGGAATCGGTGACGTTACCGACCTGCTCTGGAACGGTATCGAGCAGGGGACCCAGATACTCGTTGGGGTGTTGTGATGAATCTCACGTTCAGCGAGCGCGAGATACGGGATCTCGTCGTCGCGTGGCTCGCTCTCGGCGTTGCGTTCACGCTCTTGCTTGAGCGGGATATCGTCGCCGCACTCGATCTAGGTGGACAGCTAACCGGCCTGAACCCCACTGCCGTCGGCGAGGCGCTGCTGGTCAGTCTACTGACGGTCGGCGTCGGCTTCCTGTTGCATGAACTCGCCCACAAGGTCGCCGCCGTCCGCTTTGGACAGGCCGCCACCTTTCGCGCAGACTACCGGATGCTGGGCTTTGCTGTCGTCGGCGCACTCGTTGGCTTCCTCTTTGCCGCTCCCGGGGCCGTCGTTCATCGGGGTCGAATCACGCCCAGAGAGAACGGGGTCATTGCGCTGGCTGGACCCGTGACGAACCTGGTACTCGCCGCTGTCTTCCTTGTGCCGTTCCTCGCTGCACTCGGTTCGGGTACCGGTGGTTTCATCTGGGAGGTCGCTTATCGCGGCCTCCAGATCAATCTCCTACTGGCCGGGTTCAACATGCTCCCCTTCGGCCCGCTGGACGGCCAGAAGATTCGGGCCTGGAGCACGGCCGTCTGGGCCATCGTCGCGATTCCGTCGCTCATACTGGCCGTCGGCGCGCTATTCCTCCTCTGAGAGTGCCGGACCTAGGGAACGATGCTCTTTTGCCCGCCCCACGCACCGTTTTCGGTATGACCGAGGACAGCGCGACTCACGACGACGCAGACGACGAGGAAGGGCTGACCTACGCCGAGACGGGCGTGGACATCGACGCCAGCGAGGCGGCGACGCAGGCGCTCATCGGTGCCGCTGGCGATTTCGAGGGCGACTACGCCGGACTCGTCGATATCGGGGACCAGTACTTAGCGTTGGCCACCGACGGCGTCGGTACGAAACTGCTTGTCGCGGAGGCAATCGATGACTACTCCACCATCGGCATCGACTGTATGGCGATGAACGCTAACGACCTCCTGGCCACGGGGGTCGAACCGGTCGCTTTCGTCGATTATCTCGCCGTCGAGACGCCCGATGAGGGAACCAGTGAGGATATTGGTGCGGGACTGCGTGAGGGCGCAAAGCGAGCCGGTGTCGCGCTCGTCGGCGGTGAGACGGCGGTGATGCCCGACGTTATCAAGGGGCTCGACATCGCGGGGACCTGCGCAGGGCTTGCCTCCAAAGACGCTGTCTTTCCGGGTGAGGCCACCCCAGGAGACGCCATCGTCGGCTGGCCCTCCTCGGGCATCCACTCGAACGGGCTGACGCTGGCCCGCGAAGCAGTGACCCGGGCCCACGAGTACACCGACCCCTTCCCGCCGAACCCGGACCAGTCGATTGCCGAAGCCCTGTTGACGCCGACACGTATCTACAGCGAAGTATTGGCTCCGCTGCGTGAGGCTGAGACCCACGCCGCCGCCCACGTCACCGGCGGTGGGTGGACGAACCTCACACGGATGGGCTCGTTCCACTACGAGATTACCGACCCCTTCGAACCGCAGCCGATTTTCGAGTTCATCCAGTCTGAAGGGACCGTCGACGACGAGGAGATGCACCGGACGTTCAATATGGGGACCGGGTTCGTGGCGGCGCTCCCGGAAGCTGACGCCCAAGCGGTGG